>CAZFRJ010000007.1:0-17118 GCA_964521355.1 uncultured Candidatus Bathyarchaeia archaeon
AGCCTATGAGGCGATAGTGCAATTCCTAGACAAGCATATCGGTGCTTCCCATAGAAGATGAGATCCACTCGACCGTGAGTGCCGGAAGAAGGATCAAGCCAGTGGGGCGGTTTCCTTCAAAGCGTTGCGCCGTTTCTCAAGGTGCTGAGGAGGTGGCAACGATTCTTCCAGGAGATGTGGACGGACCCCACCGATCTGGACAACTGACCTCTATGAATGATCTTTCGAGAACCAATGCGCGCAACGCGAGTCCCTCCCCCAAGATTCAGTAAGTCGTTAGACGCAAAGTATAGAGTGAAGTCCTATGCAGGAAACGATTGCAAGAATCGTTGGATCAGCCCAAGATGGCGGTGTGCCCCAAGTCGGCTGCAGTTGCGAGAGATGCAACCATGCAAGAACAAACATCCAACATGCTCGCTATCCCGCGTCTCTTGCTATTGTTAATCCAAGTGGAAAGCTTCTGCTAATTGACATGACTCCGAGCCTGCCGCGGCAGTTGGATCTACTTCGGGATCTTCTTCCTGCTCGGAAGACCATGCTTCCTGACGCTGTTCTTCTGACTCATGCGCATATCGGGCACTACGCCGGTCTGATTTTCTTCGGTAAGGAAGTCGCATCAACCAAGAAACTGCCCGTTTACTGTACTCAACAAATGAGACGTTTCCTAGAGTCGAACAAGCCGTACAGTTATCTGATCGAAAGGGACGAGATTGCCATCACAGATCTGAAGTGCGGTGAGGCTCTCACATATGATGGAACGCTTCACATCACTCCAGTAGAAGTTCCTCACAGAAATGAGGACGCTGAAACACTGGCGTTCATAATCAAATCCGAGAGGAGCTTGTTCTATGCCTCTGACTTTGACAGATATACCGAGACAATCGATCGTTGCGTGAGAGATAGCGACATTTCTTTGCTAGACGGTTGTTTCTGGTCCCGAGAAGAGTTGCCTGGGCGAGTCTATGACGAAATCCCTCATCCAACAATTATGGAGTCGCGGGAAAGGCTAAGAGGCTACGAGGACAGAGTCATTTTCACTCACATAAATCATACGAACCCTGTTCTGAATCGAAACGGCCTGCACCGAGCGCAGCTGGAGAAGCAAGGCTTTCGTATTGCCAAAGAGAGGTTAGACATTATTCTGTGACACCTCTAGGGCAGACAGGGCTCCTCACCTCAAGCCATCGAAGAGCAATCATGGGTATCTATATCAGACTTTTCGAACCGGAACGTCCAGCTTCCTAGGGATACCGTTAAATGCAATGAGCCCTGACCTATACGAACGGAAAATTCGGGGGAATACTTGTGATACCATTCGCAAAAGGTGTAACGCATTCCTTCATTCTCTTGGCTGTCTCAACCGTCTTGATGATCGCCGTTCTATACGCTACGAAGAAAGGTCGGGTCCCAAAGATTAGAAAGATAGCTGCGATAGACGCAATCGATGAGGCTATAGGCCGAGCTACGGAGATGGGTCGGCCGGTTCACTTCACTCCTGGCATAGGTGACTTCTACGGTTACGACGCCCCCATGACGATTGCAGGCATAAGCGTTCTGGGCTACGCAGCGAGGAAGGTGGCTGAGTACAACACGCCGCTCATCGTGACTTTCGCCGCTCCGGAGGTTGAGCCTGTCATTTCTGATGTCGTGAAGCAGGCATATCTTGCGGCTGGAAAGCCAGAGGCATTCGATCCCGAGTCCATTCGTTTCGTCTCAGCTAGGCAGTTCGCCTACACTTCAGCAGTGGTGGGGATCATTCACCGCGAGAAAGTTGCCGCCAATTTGATGATCGGATACTTTGCGGGCGAGTCGATGATTGTTGCTGAGGCAGGATTCCTCGCGGGGGCAATTCAGGTTGGAGGAACAGCGAATACATACCAGATCCCATTCTTTGTTGTTGCCTGTGACCACGTTCTGATTTCGGAGGAACTATATGCCGCGGGAGCATATCTCTCAAAGGATCCTGTTCAACTGGGAGCCATTGCAGGCCAAGACTGGGTCAGACTTATAGCCGCTGCGTTTACCGTCGCTGGGGCGTTGCTTGCAACTTTCGGCATTACTTGGATCGCAGACTTCTTCAAGATGTAGGAAGTGACTTGAATGAAGCTCAAACTTCCTTTGGCGATAACAATCGTTCTAGTACTGCTTGAAGTGGCTGACTACTTCTTCCAAGTTCCAGTCATCAACTCTATTGCGAGAGACGTTACTGTGGCCACATTGGTCATGAGTGCCTGTGCTATCGGTATAGGCATCATCTCACTGGCAAGAATACATGTTACTAGAATCACGAAGAAGAGGCCTCACAGCTTGGAAAGCGCGATAATGTTGGCGACGCTCGCTGCCTTTATTCTGGTTGGAGCAGTTTTGGGCTCAGCGAATCCCAACTACGTCTATATGTTTCAGAACATAATCGTTCCACTGGACTCAACAATGTTCTCGCTCGCAGGATTTTTCATGGGATCTGCGGCATATAGGGCCTTCAGAGCAAGATCAAAAGAATCATTCATCCTTTTGATTGCGGCAGTGCTAGTGATGCTGGGACAGGCTCCGATAGGTGAGACCCTATGGTCAGGCTTTCCGGGCATTTCTCAATGGATCCTTGACGTTCCGAACACTGCTGGTGTACGAGCACTGATCATGGGCATAGCGATCGGCATGCTCTCGTTGACAATTCGAATGTTGATGGGGCATGAAAGGGGCTACCTGGGAGCTACTGCATAGGAGGAGGAAGAATTGACTGAGAAGAAAAGCTGGATGCAGAAGCTTGCAACAATAGATCCCAGAATCATATTCCTTCTCCTATTCATCTGCGTTGCGGCTCCACTGATTTCGCCGGTTGGCCTCCCTGTAGGGATCAGTCCAGGGACATCTGGCATGTACAAATTCATTGAGGGCTTGCCATCAGGAAGCTTCATCCTTTCTGCCTTTGACATGAGTGCCGCAGTCGCTCCGGAATGCTATCCCCAAGTCGCGGCGTTCACTACGCATCTGAAGAACAGGAACCTCAAGATAGTCGAAGTGGCCTTTGACTCTGCCGGGCCCATGTTCGCGGATCAGGCACTGATCGATGTGTTCGGTGCCTCAAAGGATCATTCATTGTACGGCAAGAACTTCGTTAACCTCGGATACATCGCGGGAGGAGAAGCTGCCATGAGATCGTTTGCCGCCAATCCAAAGATGATTCAGAAGGATTTCTACGGAAAAGAGGTCAAGGACTTGGAGATAATGCAGCCGCTCTCTAGTGCTAAGGATTTCAAGCTTGTGATAGTGATCACTGGAAGTCAGGTGGACAACTTCGTTCGACAATTCGGGGATCCATACGGCGTTCCCATCGCAGGCGCTGTGACAGCGGTCCTCGTAACGCGAGTCATGCCGTTCTACCCTGCCAAAGTCATAGGGTACTTGAATGGATTGAGAGGCGCGGCCGAATACGAACTGCTGGTTAAGAGGCCTGGCATGGCTCTTGCTGGAATGGACGCTCAGTCAGCTGCCCACCTCTTGGTCATCATCTTCATCATAATCGGAAATGTCGGATACATGGTCAGGAAGTCTGGGAGGTCTTAGTTGAGATGATCGGACTAGATGCCAAGCTGTTCGGAATTCTGATCTCTGGAGGACTGACGTTGATGGCCTACAGCTTCCTCTACAGGGAAAATCGTGCATACAGAATCGCAGAGCACATATACCTTGGAGCCGGCGTCGGATATGGCACGATCCTCTCTGCGAAATATGTCTACGACAACGCTTGGACGCCTTTAGTCAAAGGCAACACGGTATGGGCGATACCGCTCCTTGCGAGTTTACTTCTCTACTTCTACTTCTCGAAGAAACATTTCTGGATCTATAGGATTCCCACTGCGGCAATAATCGGCGTTGGAACAGGAATAGTTGTCGCAGCAGACTTCAGAACCCGCTTCACGGAGCAGATCAGGGCTACACTCGTGCCTCTATTTGTATCAAACGATCCATATCGGAGCTTCAACAACATTGTGATAGTCCTTGGAGTCGTTGGATCCTTACTCTTCTTCTATTTCTCACGAGAGCACAGAGGCCTCGTCAAAGGCATTGTCACCTTCGGGAAATACATCATAATGATTACGTTTGGAGCGGCTTTCGGACAGACCTTCATGGCTAGGATTTCGCTCATCATCGGCAGAATTCAATCATTGTACTTGTGGCCAGCGTGGATTTTGCTACCATTATCAGTAATTGTCGTGGGAGTCGCGATCGGCTGGGACAAATTCAAGCAGAAGAAACCCGAACCCACAACCAAGAAGTAGATCTCTAACCCCCCTTTCTTTTTTCTGGATCTGTCACAACTCCTAGCCCGTTACACAAACGAGCTTCTCCGCATTGTGTAGGTCCCTTTTGAAAAGCATGGGGATCGCCTAAAATAGAATTCCGTTCACCATCTCCAGCGGAGCCACATTGTTGTTTGAGGTGTTAGCGTTCATCACTGCTGTAACCAGTGCCTTGGGGACTGTCCTCGCCGCCAAGGGTATGAAGGGCGCCTCACCACTTGGGGCTGCATTCTACAGCGTGTTGACCCAAGCCATGATCCTAACGCTGCTTCTCCTAACTAGGTCTTTCAACAGGGATTTGTTGGCTGTGGCCTACTTCGTTTTGGCCGGCGTTCTAGCCCTTGGATTAGGTAGGTTACTGAACTTCATTGCCATGAGGAACATGGGTGCAGCGAAGACAAGCGCCGTCATTGGGAGCAGTCCGGTCCTGGCCACGCTTCTATCCATCCTCTTTCTGGCAGAGCCGCTTGTCGCGTCCACGCTTGCTGGCGCCTGCACCGTCACGGCGGGCATCGTACTCATCAGTGGAGCCACTGGCTTCAAGATGGAGAGGGCGCTAGTCATAAGTCTCCTCTCTACTTTCTCCTACTCCCTCTCCAATATCTTCAGCAAAGCAGGGTTGAGAGTTCAGCCTGATCCGTTCCTGAGCGCACAGATCAACGCAGCCGCAGGACTACTCTTCTTCATCGCCTACCTTGCCATTACCCGCCAGAGAACAGCATTCAAGGTCGGAAAGAATGGACTGATCTGCTTCACAGCTACAGGAGTCCTCTCAAGCATAGGCTGGCTCACTCTCATGAAAGCCCTTGAGCTTGGTGTCGTTTCCGTAGTTACCACAATAGTCTACTCTTACCCGCTGCTCACTCTCGTTCTCGGCAGGGTATTCCTGAGAGAAGAGAGGCTTGACAAGCGGACAGTTATCGGGTCAGCCCTCATTGTCGCAGGAGTCGCGATCGTGACTCTGCTGTAGGGCGCGCTTAACCATTTGCAGCGGCGGACACGTGTACATTCGATGTGACAACGAACAACCAAGGTTGCTGCGAGTACCTGTTCACAACCGACAGCGGCATATTCACATGAGCCGAAGTCTGATTCAACGGCTCCGGCCTATACGTTCCTAGCTTCTCAGGACGAATCTGTGCTCTGCTGCGTGGGTGAACCACAACAACCCACAAGAACAATCCGTCGTACCAGGCCCGTGGTAGCCCAAAGTAGAACATACAAACTCACTAGGGAAAAACAGGAGCCTTTATATCAAATCGCTACTGCGTTTGTCGGGGTTCCGAGGTTTAGCTTTGGCTTATGATGTTGTCGTTGTGGGTTGCGGGCCAGCGGGGATATTCCTCGCTCTTGAACTGGCTCGAACTCCTGATTTATCTGTGTTGATGCTTGACAAGGGCCCCGATATCACGGACCGCAGATGCCCTGCCAGCAGGGGGCTTGGATGCGTAAACTGTGCTCCCTGCTTTCTTCTAAGCGGCTGGGGAGGTGCTGGAGCTTTCAGTGACGGCAAGCTTACACTCTCGCCTGAGGTTGGAGGCTGGCTCAAGGAATACTTGGGAAGTGAACGGCTGGCAAACGAGATCAGCTATGTAGATCGAGTATACCTGCAGTTTGGTGCTCCGGAGAGACTGTACGGCGTAGACGCAGATAGAATTGAGGCAATTGAGCGTAAAGCTGCGTTGGCTGGATTGAAGCTTGTTCCTGAAAAGCTGCGTCATCTCGGAACGGAAAGGTGTGCTCAGGTTCTTCGGGAGATGAAGAAATCTCTGCAGGGGGCCGTTGAGGTCAGAACGGATACGGAGGTCAAGAAGCTACTTGTAGATCGGGGACGAGCAGTAGGCGCGGAGACTGCTGGCGGAGACAAAATATCTTCAAAGTATGTGGTTGTGGCGCCGGGCAGAGTCGGCGCGGAATGGCTTAACTCTGAAGCGCAGGCACTCGGCTTGAAGACGCTGAACAATCCGGTCGATGTGGGAGTTCGGGTCGAAGTTCCCGCCGCCGTTACTGAGGAGTTGACCGATGCTCTCTATGAGCCCAAATTCGTCTATTTCTCGAAATCGTTTGACGACAAGGTTAGGACCTTCTGCTTCAACCCCTCCGGAGAAATCATTACAGAATCCTACAACGGCGTAGTCACAGTCAACGGTCAAAGCTACTCTGAGATGAAGACCCCGAACACAAACTTCGCAATTCTTGTGAGCACCTCGTTCACCGAACCATTCAAGGAACCGATTGCCTACGGGAAATATCTTGCGAGGCTCGCGAATCTTCTCAGCGGTGGAATAATGGTGCAGAGACTTGGCGATCTTGAAGCGGGGAGACGCTCAACTGAAGAGAGAATTGAAAGAAATCTTGTGAAGCCAACGTTGAAATCGGCTACTCCGGGTGATCTCAGTTTCGTTCTTCCGTATCGATATCTCTCAGACGTAAGAGAGATGCTTCATGCCTTAGATCATGTTTCGCCAGGGATTTGCGCAAAACACACGCTTCTGTATGGAGTTGAGGTAAAGTTCTATTCGTCGCGTCTAGAGTTGACTGAGAATCTTGAAACCGAGATCAAGAATCTCTTTGCGATCGGCGATGGTGCCGGAGTTACGAGAGGTCTGGTTCAAGCATCAGTTTCAGGAGTTGTCGTTGCACGCGAGATCATCAGAAGAGAAGATGTGAAGGCGAAATTGACATGATCATGAACTTGTCCAAACAGTTATGATTCTGTTATGAGTTTGCGGGTTATTCATGGAAAAGGTTTTATGAGTAGTGGATTGAACACGGGGTCCAAGGAGAAGATGGTCATGACAGAGATGTTCTGCGTCAAGTGCAAGAAGAAGGTTGTCGTTGACGACAAGAATGTAAAGAGAGAGATGACATCGAAAGGAAGACCGATGCTGAGAGCGACATGCCCGAACTGCGGAACGAAGATGACGAAGTTTACGAAGTAGTTCCCAGACGCTTTTCGTCCCCCTCTCTTGGCAGTCGGATGGTTCTCTCTTCACTGACACATCGCAGGACGAGAGTTCAGACATTAGTTATCATCGACAGAAACCCGTTCTGTCAGCCGGTACTGCGAAAGGCGATGTCTCTCCTTTTCTGAGAAATCAGAGGCGCACTTTTCCTACGCCATCAATGATGTCGAGCCGAGTTCCGTACTGAAGAGATAGCTTTCGTATCCTTTCCAGAATGACTTTGGCGGCTTTGCCATCCGCTAAGGTTGGTCGCCCTCTCTGAGATCGACGTTTCTCAAACCCTAATGTGACAGGGTGCAACTGCAGTTCTCGAAGGGCTCCACTTTCGAGCGTGAACCTGGCAATCGCGCTTTCCCAGTAGACGCGATCGTATGTGAACCATCGGAAACCCCTTTCATCTTTCTTTCCCCCTCTTCCTCTTGCGTCGTACAGGTCAGCCGGGGTTGAATCCCACGTAAGTCCTTGTCTTTCATAGATGTCTGAGGGCAGGAAGCGGACCGTCTCGTTCATGAAGATGAAATTTCCGAGACTATACAAGATCGGTTTTCGCTTGTAGATCTCAATTCCTCTCAGCAGATGGGGCCCATGGCCGATTATTGCATGTGCACCGGCGTCCAGACATTTCTTGCAGAATGCGCGTATGAACTTCGCTGGAATCTCTCGCTTCGCTCCATCGGCCTCGTGCGCATGCAGACTCACGAGCACATAGTCAGACTGTCTCTTCGCATCCTTGATGGAGGCCACAATCCCCTTGACATCAGCCTCGTTGGGGAAGGTGAGGATTTCAGGTCTTCTTCCTCCGGCGAACTTCAGATTCATTAGCGAGATTACTCCGCCTTTCTCTTTGCGGATCGGTGCTCCTGTCTCCTTGAATATCTTCTCCAGCTGGGACATCATCTTACGTGGGACGATCAGCCTCGCCTCATAGCGTAGAGGATTCAGCCCCGGTCTTCCGATCATGTCCCGTCGCGTTTCGCCGGCTCTACCAAATGCGGGAAAGGTGGAAGACATGGAAATGAGGGCTACTCGTCCGTTCTTGGTGTCTAGGTAAGCTGGGCTTCTGGCTTCGGCTAGGTTTCTTCCGACTCCTGCGTGAACCAATCCTAGCCGATCGAGGATTCGTGTTGTCGAGATGAGTCCTCCTTCTCCGAAGTCTACTGAGTGATTGTTGGCTCTTGCGTAGAGGTTGAAGCCCATCCACTTCAGTTCTTCAGCCATGAAGGGCTCGGCCATGACGTATGTTCCACCGCTTTCGGCGGCTGGAGCCGATTCGAAGTTGCCCAAGAGCATTTCAAGGTTTGTAAACGAGACATCAGCTGATCTCAAGATCCGCAGCATCGAGAGGTAAGGCTCTTCGTCGTAGACAGATAGTCGCATCGTGGCGAGGGAGTCTCCTGTCGCTACTATCGAAATCATGCCCGTCACCATCAGATCCTATACCGCTGATTTCCTGTGAGTCCAAAGAAATAGCTATCGGAACCTTGCAGTCCGCGTCATGACTAGCGACAGCGCACAGTTATGATCGCCGTTTTGGCGAGGAGCTAAATCTCGGATCTATCTACTCCCCCAAAAAGAGTCTGGCTTAGGTCTTCCCTACTTTTCCTCTCTGAGGATTGTGCCTCCTGAGCCATCTTGCCTGAAGAGATCTTCCACTAGGCTACGACGGTGTGAGTCCCGGCGGCCGCACCATCACGCCATGCTTAGATGAGCGAATTCTTTGGACTCAACAATTTCTGGAGGCTCAGGAATGTGGGCGCGTCTCAGTTCTTGTGGGATCGATTGCCAGGAGCTGGAAGACTATTGCTGCTGCAATGCCCATTACTCCGAGACTCAGCGCCATGCCTTCATAATCGAACACGAGAAGGGCTAGTCCACCGATGCCTGCTCCGAGAGTTGAGCCCATGTTACCGGCAGCGGCATTCACAGACATCATTGTTCCGCGGAACTCTGGAGTCTGCTCAAGAGTCAGACTGTTAGCTGCCGTGGCTGTCATACCGATGAATAAACCGCCTAAGAACCTGGCGGCGAGAGACAGCCATAGGTTAGGCAAACTGGTGTAGGAGACTATGAAGACTCCGCCGAGAAGGGAAGTTAGAACAGTTATGGGTTTCCTGCCCATCCTCTTTACAAACCGAACGCTGACCATGGCTCCCAAAGTGAAGAATAGCGCTCCACCCAAGACGAATATGGAAGCTAAACCTGTAGATACGAGAAACCGTTGCCTGTAAAATGAGGCGCTATAGACGAGGACCGCTTGGTATGTAGCCATTACAAGGGCGCTGCCAATCAGGCACGCATCAGCAGACCTGTTTGAGAAGACTCCTTTGAATCCCTCAAAATAGCTTCCCGGGCTCATCTTGACCTGAGGCCCGCGAACTACTGTGGGTAAGCCTTTTGCAGCTAACAATAGGGTCAAGAGAGAAACTGGAAGGACGTACGCGAGGAATGCTAGGCGCCATCCTCCGAAGGCGTCAATCAATCCGATGATTGGTGACCCGACAAGATACGAAACGGCAGCGCCTGTCATGATCCATCCAATTGCGTTCGGCCGCATCTCGAGAGCGAAATGCTCTCCAACCAACGCAAAAGCCATCGGCATGACCATAGCCATCCCGAGACCTGATATCGAATAAGATAGGAGCATTGCATTGAAGTTCGAAGCAAAGGAGCAAGCCAAAGCTGAGATGCTGACCAACAAGAGACCCGTCATTAGCAACAGCTTGTGTTTGAACCGAACACTCAAGATGCCCATCAGCAGAGCGAAGAAGACTGCGACAATAGAACAAATAGTTCGAATCTGTCCCACAACGCCGACAGAACATCCGAATGTGAGCCCAATATCCACTAAAAGGAGTCCTGTTAGAATTCCCGGAGGTTCCACAGCAAATCGAGAAAGGACCAGTGAAGGGAGAACCAGCTTTCTGGATGAACCCTTCTCTTCTGTGAAGACTGGCTTCTCATTCATATTGACAGAACCTCAATCTCCTGAACGTAATCTGCGTGACCAGTGCGTCATCATCACGAGTTAAGACTTTGGGTGGGTTCTGGAGGTCCTAGGAATCCTGTAGCTGTCTCTTGATGAGGTCCTTGATCGCCAAGCTTAATACCTTGGTCTGGACCTGCTCTCGATCCTCTTGAACCGCACAGCCTCTGTGAGGCTCTGCGAACGAGTCCTGTATGAGGATCTTCTCATGTTCCAAGCCTAGGCCACGTACGAATGCCCTCATAGATCAGAAAGAACCCATCGCCAGTTTCCCAAATCCGAGAAACTCAACTAGGTAGGTTCGCGTCCCCGCGGGCCCGCCACTACCTAGGCGAATATTTCGGGCCCGGCAATTGGTGGTCGCCAAGAGCTAGAACAGGCACAACTTCCACTGAGGTATGTTGTGGACCAAACTATTTGAAATAGTAAAGAGGCACCCAACATTAGCAACGAAGGTTCCAGAAATCATTCGAGCGAACCACAAGGAAAGATGATGGATGAACAGAGAGAAGGTCATCGTAGCTGAACCTATTCACGAAGATGGTATTGAGATCTTCAAGAGGAATTGTGATGTCGTCTCTCTGCCTCCTGGATCAGATGAAGGAGTCCTCCTATCTCAAGCAGACAAGACAGGTGCCGTTGTCAGCCGAGGATTCATCAGGATAACGCGGAATTTCATGCGGGCAGCTCGCAGTCTGAGAGTTGTTGCGGTGCACGGTGCGGGGTTCGATCATGTCGACTTGGAGGCGGCAAGAGACCATGGCGTCGTCGTCTTCAATACTCCAAATGCCCTAACTGATGCTGTTGCAGAGTTGACCGTGGCTCTGACACTCGCTCTTCTAAGAAGGCTGGTGACCGCCGATAGGGCTGTCAGGGCAGGCGAATGGAGTAGAAAGTTCTCGGATCTCGTGGGGCTGGAGTTGACGGGTAGGACTGTAGGCATAGTGGGGCTAGGGCGAATAGGGGAGGCAGTCGCGCGTCGTATGAAATGCTTCAACGTGGACATCATCTACTCTGACTTGCTCGAAAAGAGACTGCTCCATGATGAGCTGGGCATAAAGCGAGTGGGGTTCGAGGACCTTCTCTCCACCAGCGATATCGTGACCTTCCATACCCCGCTCACTCCTAAAACGTTGAACATGGTTTCAGACGCCGAGTTCGGCCTGATGAAGAAAGGGATCTATCTGGTCAACATGGCTAGGGGAAGTGTCATAGATGAGAAAGCTCTCGAAAGGGCTCTTCGCTCTGGCAAGGTGGCCGGAGCTGCACTAGACGTTCTTGAGGAGGAGCCTCCGAGGTTAGATAATCCTCTGTTGAGGTTTGAGAATGTTATTTTGACGCCGCATATAGGCGCGAGCACTCTAGAGGCCATGAGGAGAATGTCTGTGCAGTGCGCTGAAGGTGTCTTGAAAGTATTCAGAGGAGAATCACCGCCGAACGTGGTGAGTGCCAGCGCTTGACTCCTCTTGCTACATTTGATGGCGAAGGTTTCGGGAACTAACTAGCGCGTGTCATGTCAGGACGGCTTTGATGTTATTCGTCTTCCCCTTTTCCTCTGGTAGACGAAGTATGCTGGAGCGCCGATTAGGATTAGTGGAAGCAACGAGACGACGAGCACTATCAATCCGCGAAGCACCCAGAAAAGTCCTTTGAGAGCAGCTTGGAAGACTTCGCTCCAGTTCATGTCTGGAGGCGTGAATGGTGGCAGAGGCTCTGTTAGGTTGACCATGATGATGGACATGGCAACGTTTCGCTCAAGGTAGTTGATCTGCCCTTGAAGGCTCTCGATCTGCCCTCTGACACGTTCCAGCTCCTTCTCAACCTTCAAGACATCCTCGACGGTCCGCGCCATTCCAAGTATTTCGCGGAGCCTTTGCTCCTGTTTCTGAAGGTTCTCCAATCTGGCTTTGAGGTCGATGTATCGCTCGGTAACATCTTCGCTTGTAGTACGCTCGTCAAGAACCTTGCCGTAGCTTTCTATCTCACGAACCGCAGTTTGGAACCTGTCTTTGGGAACTCGAATCGTTATCTGAGCTTTGCCTTCTTTCTGGGATGAGCCTGCGACATAACCGCCATATCCCTCGGCTAAGGACCTGACCTTAGCTAGGACACTTTGGATTTCTTTCGTCTCAAGCGAGATCTGTGCGTTATAGACAACCATTCGCTCCTGGTGTAGTTCAGGCTGCTTCTCTGTGGATGAACTTGTGATGTCTTGGCTAGTTATGGGCAACAAGCCTTTGATGCTTGCTTTGGGTCCTTCAGATCTGCCGTATTGAGGGTAAAGAGCGCCGACGTAGAACGCCGTTACTGTGAGGGTTAGAACGAGGACGCCTACTATCGCCAACTTCTTTCTCGACATTTTTCATCGGCAGGTTTGTGGGAGAGGTAACCATAAAACCTACAGATTGGAACGCACAGTTCACTGATTCGAACAGACAAGTGTGGAGTGTGGTCTTCTATCTCGTCGTTGTTGAGTTCGCATGTGAAGCGGACTGGTGAACTTCTGAAGGTTGGAGCTGAGAGTCAGGTTGAAGATTCCAGAGGCAGGTTTGAAGCTGCCAAAGTCTTGTACGACAGGCTCCTACAAGATCTGATCGTGTCAGATTTCAATCTTGATTCAGCGTATGAGACTGCGTCAAAGTTCTTTGGCGCAACGAAGGTGAAGTATGCAGCCATTGACGGGTCAATGGATCAAGTTCTGATAGGTGGCCTCGCGGTTTTCTGGGGAGGGGCATACGCCGTGGCGGGAGAGGTTGAGTTCAGGAAGGATTCGCGGCCGAAAGTAAGCTACGAGACAGGGTTTGTCGAGAGAGGGCGAGGCCTCTCTAGTTGTGTTCCGATCTATGTTGATCGTGTTCAAGATGTGGATCAGACCGTTCTGGAGAATAGGCAGAGGGCTCAGAGCACAATTACCAAGCCCCTGACTGAACAGGCTCTTGTTGACAACTCCACGATCGCAAGTTGGATCATGACTCTGTCTGAGCTCTATCTGGCGTATCAAACGGTCTCAACTGAGAACGTTCGCATCCTATTCCTCGACAGAAGTCTCGCAAACACGAGGACCAGCCTGATGTACGACACCTCCCGAAAGCAGAGATGGAAGACCGAATGTGCCATATGTGATTTGGATGTGGACGGGACACCTTTCGATGTTAATGAGATCGAGCTTGCTAGGCATCACATTATCAACGACGCGCTTGGAACTCCTTCTGCCCGAGGGGACTATCTTCGCTACGCCATGATCTACTTGCTAGAACGCGTGAAGATGCCGAGGACCTTGAACGAGATATGTGACGGGCTGGGGATTCGAGAAGGCGAGAGGGTGAAGAGAGTTGAGAGGTATCTGGCTAGGTCCGTCGAGGAAAGCTTCCTTATCGAGTCTGGAGGCCGCTACTCAATCAATCCCAGATATGTTGGCAGCTGGGATCGAGCGAAGAAACTGGTTCTGACAGTTACACGCCACCTCTTCGAGGAGTCCTCTGCCAATCCGATGCGGATTAGGAAGCGTGGAGAAGAGGTTTGGTTGACGACGCATGACCTTGCTTTACTTACGCTCTTCACGATTCACATGCTCATGGAGGAGTGTTGGGCAAGGCGGTGCCTGCTGATCGGTGTGACGAAGGATACTACAGCCCGGGACTTTAGGAGCCACGTGATTCCTGTCTGCGTTGCATCAGGCATATGGAAGGCGGAGTGGGGGAAGTCAGAGGAGATTCCAACAACGGATCGAATGCTTCTCCAAGCGGTCAGCATGCTGAACCATGACAAGGTGCAGGTTCCTTGGAGTCTCATCGAGTACGACATTGCGTTCCAGACGATTGTGCCGGATTTCAAGAATCGAGCGGGCTACGTGAGTGGAGCTGTAAGGAATAGAATAATTCCTGAGAGGCTTTTCGTGAAGACGTATCTGCAACTGGATGTAGCGGACCGGGATCCTATGTTGAGAAGCAATGTGCTGTTCGTTGATAGACTTGTCTACCCTGAGTTCGATCGAAACCATACCTTAAGTTTCAAGCATGACTATGCGGGAGTGGAGCCGGTGGAACCCACCTTCTACAGGGATAATTCTGTGCGTAACGAGCTGCAGAATCTGGTGATGGTTCTCCTGAAGGCTATGAGCGCGAGAAGCATACCTGAAGTGTTTGGTCATAACAAGCCGGTATTCATAGCGGATAAGATAGCTAAAGAGCAGCGGTTGAGGATTAAGGGTGTGGTTGAGGCTACGGGGCTATGGTTGGCGAACAACCCGAAGCTTCGAAGGTTCTCGTTCTACATGAACACTTTCCGCGAAAGGAGGGCTGAGGTTGAGTCTGCCAGAAGAACTGCCTGAGCTGTTTACAGACCTAGAAGGACGATTCTCGGCGAGGCTCAGTAACGTGTTTGCCATGCGTAGGACCGAGGCTCCGTCTGAGACTACGGGCATCTCCGCCAAGTATCTGTGCCAAGTAAAGGCAGAGTACCAGAAGGATCTGATGGGGCTTCTTGAGGAGGGCATGCTCCTAGCTGTCCGGAACTTCAAGTCCTCAAGCCAAGGTGCGAAGAGGTTCACGTTGCTTGAGATCTCGCGGTTGGGTCCTGAGCATTACGGGCTTAGAGGGTTAACTGACCAGAGCTACTACCCGTACCAGTTCGAGATCATTCAGCAATCGGTCCAGGACTGGGATACAGATGACAAGTCGACGATGATGATCCAGATCTTGGCGATTCCGCTGAACTACGACCTTGTCACAGATGAGAAAGGCGAGACCCAGTACGTCAAAGGATTCACATATCCAGTGGTAGCTGAACGTGTGCACATACTGAACAGGAACACAATTCATCAAATGTATAACAAGACGATTCTGGAGAAGATCGGAAAGCCGTGGCAAGAGGTCAAGACGACGCCGTCAGCCCGAGAGGATTCGCGCCTTGGAACGATCAAGATGTTCGAGTCTGAGAAGGAGCGCATACCGATCTACGTGGACTTCGATAGGTTGGTCCGCTATCACTTCGGAATCTTCGGGTTCACGGGTTGCGGAAAGAGCAATTTGCTCGCAAACATTCTGCGACGCCTCATCTACCACACAGAGAACACCAAGGTCGTCATATTCGATATCTCAATGGAGTATCCATTTCTGCTTCAAGACGTGTTCGCAGACAAAGGCGTCACTTCAAAGCTCATTCTTGAAACCCCGATCCAAGACGAGGAGCAGCTTTTCAAAATCGTCGTGAAGCCGAGAGGATTCGAGAGAGATGAGAGATCGAAACTAGTCTTCAAGCATGTAATGGATCAAGGAAAAGTCGACTGCTACGTAGAACCTATGGCTTCACCTTTGACCTATGGAACGGTTCTACGGGATTTGCAGTCGCTCTCAGCCGCCAGGGACTTGGCGGATAAGCCCCATTACCTAGACGCGATAGGCGAGATCAGAATTGCCATTCAAGACTATATGCGGGAGAAGAATGCTACGGAAGACGATCTGATCGATCAGTCGTTCGTGACTTATCTCGATAGGAAGTGTCGAGCTGCCGTTGAGAAGTTCAGGGTGTGGGAGAGAAGCAACTTGGCCGCGTGGGCGACGACGCGTCTAACCTTGATGGATCACGCTCCGAAACCGGATTCCAAAGCCAAGAGGAGAAGGGAGGGCCTGACGGTGGACGAAGTCGTCAGTCTCCTAGCCGGCGACACACGGCTCCTATGCTTGTCGATAGTCGACCCGGAGATGATAAAGGAGCTTGCATTGAACCTGTCGAGTATGGTTCTCAGTCAGAGAAAGAGGGAGTTTGAGGTTGACCCGCTAATCCTATTCGTCTTCGATGAGGCGCAGGAGTTCGTTCCCGCCTACGATCAGGCGCGTGGAATCGAGAGAGAATGCACTGAGCATATTGAGAGGCTGATGAGGCAGGGAAGGAAGTACGGGTTAGGGACGTGTCTGGCAACGCAGCGAATAGCCTACTTGAACACGAACGCGCTTCAACAACTGCATACGTACTTCGTGGGTCCTCTGCCTAGACCATATGACAGAAGTCTGGTCAGCAATACGTTCACCATAGACCAAGGCATTCTTGAGAAAACATTGGAATTCGCGCCTGGGGAGTGGCTCCTTTCGAGCTACATAGCGACAGGGATGGAGAACGTACCCATATTCATCAAGGCAGACAATGCGGAGGAGGAAATAGCCTCCCAACCATAAGGTCTGGTATAGAGACACACGCTCACTTGATTCATCTCTACAGACTGAGCGGGCCAGCTCCATACCACGCGTTTAGTACTCACATTGGGAAACTAATGTTACTGTCAGTGATCGCATTCTTGATCGAAAGGCGTGCAAGCTCTTATATTCACTGCGCGCGCGTTGTGTGATCCGGTGTCTGTTTTGGAAAACCCATACGCTGACATTGACAGGAAAGTTGTATCTGAGATTTACACTTCGTCAGAACCGCTGGACAACTTGAAGATTCTCTGCGATGTCCATGGCAGTAGATTTCCCGGAACAACCGGTGATCTAAGCTCTGTGAAGTGGATGGTTGAGAAGCTGAAGAGCTACGGGATTGAGAACGCACGTTACGAATCTTACACTATTCCCGGTTGGAAGCGCGGTCCTGCCAAGCTGACTGTCGTCAGCCCCGTGAGGAGAGAGATTGACTGTATCAGCCTTCCCCACAGCCTTGCCGGCGAGGTCGAGGGAAAACTGGTGTGGCTGGGAGATGGCGCCATCGAGTCATACGAGAAGAGAAGGAATGAGATAGATGGCAACATCGTGATGGTGTCAAGCGCTAACCCGATCGGCATGAGTAGGCCGCTTCACAGGAGCGAGAAGTTCCTGCGCAGCGTTCTTGCAGGAGCGAAGGGCTGGATATTCATGAGCCAGTATCCGGCATATGGCCC
>CAZFRJ010000008.1:0-14682 GCA_964521355.1 uncultured Candidatus Bathyarchaeia archaeon
GGAGACTTGATTCCCATCTTTCGGGCGACTTCTGATGCTTCAGGCTCGAGAACCACGAATAGCCCGACCCAATCGTCGCTCAGGTTCGAAGACTTGCAGTTTGGGCATATTGGTCCGCTGCTGAGCATGTGACAGTTCTTACAGGCTTTTTCCGGCATCGCCTTTCTCGCCTCTGGCCTTCTTCACGTCTTCCTTGATCCACTCCAGTTTTCCTAGGAACGGCTGGCGCATCGTTATTCCTATCTTTCCGCCTACGCCTCCTTTCGGGAAACTAACCGCTATCACTCTGGCCCTCACGAGGTCTCCCTTCGCCAATTTTCTTTGACTCTCTTTTCCAACCAAGACTCCGTGCCGCTCGTCATAGGTAATGAAATCATCCATCACCTGAGAGATGTGAAGAAGAGCGTCTTCGGCTCCGATCCTCACAAACGCGCCGAAATCCGTTATTTCTATCACCTCGCCCTCCACGACCTCATGCATCTGAGGATAGAATGTGAGGAGCTGGAAGGTTGCCTTGTGATAGGTCGAGCCGTCTCCCGGAAGGACCTTCCCTACTTGATCAATCTCCACGTCTACAACAAGTACGACGTATCCCAGTTCTTCGTCCACCATGTTCTCATATTTGATCTTGATCTGTTCTATCGCGACCTTGTCAAGTGGCTTTCCAAACTTCTCGGGAGGAATCCTGACTGTATCTTCAACCGAAAAGAGTCTGAACATACTCTTCATATTTCCTGTCTATTCGACACGCTTGTCAGGTAGGCTTCACCTGTAAGCGGGCTCGATGCCTTCGACTGCAATGCGCGAATCCTTTCTAACATATATTACCGGCATATTAGCGTTCCTCAGTCTCTCTCGAAGTTCAGCGTCACCTGTGGCGACGATTCCACCTGTTTCTCGCGCTAAGCGCGTGAGATGGTCGTCTGTGGATTCTCCTGCGGTTGGATTTGCCAGATCAATCTTGCTCTTCTCTGCCAACTTGAGAGCTAGCCTTGCACGTCGTCCTCTCTGCGACTTCTCCTTAGCTATTCTTGTTAGCTCTTCCAGCACCATCTTCGAAGCTATGAAGTCAACCTTGCCTCGTAGAACTGTCTCGATTTGGCGAAAGACATCCATCCGCTTTTCAGCGATCATCATGAGCATGTTCGTATCCAGAAGCACTTTGAAGGCCAACAACCCCACGTAGCTAGGACTACTTCATCTTGCCTACGCCGATCAATCTCCAGCTCTCGCCCAGCCTTCTGCTCAGAGCTGCTTTCGAACCTGGCTCTGCGCATACAGGCTTTCGTAGAGCCACGTCTATCACATCTTCTCTGGCAGATGTCACGACGCCTGAAGTGACGCTTGTTGCGACGTTAAGCACCAACGCCTCATTTGTTCTGATCTTGTCGACGGCAACCATGTTTTCTGTCCCAACAGCTCTTTCGAAGAGTTGAACATCAAGGGTCAATTTGTCCAAGGATTCAGGAAGAGTGCCTGCTTTTCCTGCCACATTTCCGACTAGGCCATCAGACTTTGTCAATGATGGATCAAGCGAGGTGCCGGCTCCGACGAGTCCGCCGCATCTGGCCTCTTTGACGGAGCCCCCTCCCGTGTGCAGGCTTTGAATTGTCGTGGTTATGGGTTGGTATCGAACTTTACCGCCGGACTCGGTTCCGACTCCGGGTCTTATCTCAATCTCTTCGCCAACTCTGAAGACTCCCTGAACTATGGAGCCGCCGATGACTCCACCCACGAGGTCTCTTGCCACTGTTCCGGGCTTGTTCACGTCAAAGGATCTTAGCACGAACATTTTCGGAGGCGCCGTCGCATCTCTCTTCGGGGTTGGGATGTTTTTCTCAAGCGCCTCAATGAGGACATCTATGTTCAGTTTGTGTTGAGCAGAAACCGGTATGATGGGGGCCTTGCTCGCCACAGTTCCCTTAACGAACTGCCTTATCTCTTTGAGGTTCTCCAATGCCCTCTCTCGGTCTACTATGTCTATCTTGTTCTGAACTATGACAAGATTCTTCAGCCCAGCCATCTCGGCTGCAAGTAGATGCTCCCGGTCCTGAGCCTGAGGGCATTTGGCGTTGCTGGCCAGAACAAACATGGCCCCATCCATAAGGGCGGCCCCTGAAAGCATAGTGACCATAAGACTATGATGGCCCGGACAGTCCACGAAGCTCACAGCCCGCAGGAACTTTGCCTCTGAGCCATGGGTTGGGCACTTTCTCTCAGTCGTGTAGCACCCGGGAGGCTTGCACTTCGCACACTTGTAGAACCTGGCGTCGGCGTATCCTACTCTTATGGTGATCCCCCTTCTCAGCTCTTCAGAATGCCTAGCAGTCCATACTCCTGACAAAGCTTGGACCAAGGTGCTCTTCCCGTTGTCCACGTGGCCCAACGTGCCTATGTTACACTCAGGCTGCTGAGAAGTGTATCCGCCTTCGTCCGAAGAATCCGTAGAGTCTTGGGCCATTCTTTGCTATCCCCGGTGCCGGTCCGTTTCGACCTAGGTTGGGGCTGGGTCGAATAAAAGTGTTGGTTCATTTGTCCGCGCCAAAGCTGATCATGATTTGAGGATAGAGCGGCGACATTGCAGGAGCAAGACCGGCTCAATGAATCAGTTGGATGAATGGACTGCATGAGTCCAAATGAAAACGTGTCGTGTTACTGAGACGGATCACGTCCATCGCATGTCGCCATCGTCAAACATCTGCCTGAGCTTTGGCCTGTGCGCAGCAGCCAACTCTTCTCACAAGAGTTTTGTACTGCAACGCCAATTCAGGTAACAACGTTCAGAGAACCCTTGGAAGAGCAGGCACTTGGAGTCCCGTCTCATTAGAATGGGGGCCGAAGCCAACCTCTACTTGGCGAAATCGTTCGGTCGACAGGTCATAGTAAAGGAAAGGATACAGAAATCCTACAGGTTAGGTTCTCTGGACTATCAGATCAGACACCACCGGACTGTTCACGAGGCGCAAATGATTCATGAAGCCAAGAAGGCGGGAGTGCCCACTCCTGTCATTTACTTTCTCGATGAACAGAGGTGTAGAATCTTCATGGAGTTCTTGGAGGGTCCCAGGTTGAAGGAAGCTCTTACGGCAATGTCTCCAAGGGAAAGAAGCTCAATCTGCCATTTGGTTGGAAGTCTAATCGCAAGATTGCACAAGAATCAACTGATTCATGGAGACCTAACCACCTCAAATATGATCCTCACCGAGGAAAGAAACGTGTCATTCATCGACTTCGGGTTGAGTTTCCACTCAAGCCAAACTGAAGACAGAGGAGTGGATGTACACCTCCTAAGGCGTGCATTGAATAGTACGCACTTTGCATATGCTGACTCCTGCTTCAAATCGGCGATCAATGGCTATCGCTCGCAGTCAGGATCAAAGTTCACTGAGATGGTTCTGAAGAGAGCTACTGAGATAGAGAGGCGAGGGAGGTACTTTGCGGAGAGGCAGGCTTGAGGTCAACTTCGCTACTTCAAATAGGAACAAGTTTCTCGAAGCTCAATCGGTTCTGGCAGAGTACAGAGTGCATCTGATCTTCCTAGGGCACAGGGCTTTGGAGATTCAGTCCGACAGTATTGAGGAGGTCGCTAGGCATTCAGCGAAGTCTTCCTGTTTACACGCCAACGTGGCGACGGTAGTCGAAGATGCCGGGCTATTCATTGATGCCTTGAACGGATTTCCCGGACCATACTCATCCTTCGTCTTCAGAAAACTCGGTTGCAACGGTATTCTGAAACTTCTGAACGGAAGCCTTGACCGAAAGGCCAAATTCGTCTCAGCGGTCGCCTTCTGCGAACCATCTGGTGAGCCTGTCTGCTTCACTGGAAATGTGGAAGGTGCAATAGCGACCGAGGCCAGAGGCACGCTTGGCTTCGGGTTCGATCCCATCTTCGTCGCCGATGAAGCATGTCAGAAGACTTTCGGGGAGATGTCAGCTACGGAGAAAAGCAGACACTCCCACCGTGCAAAAGCTTTCAGAGAGTTCGCGGGATGGTTCGTTGAATCAGTCAAACTTTAAATAGAGAGCGTTTCGCTGATACGTGATCCGAAATCCCGTTCAGAGATTCAAGCAAGGTAAGCTTAGCATGGCTAGACTGTATTCACACAAGAGAGGAAGATCCGGCTCTACTAGGCCTCTGAGTAAGAAGCCCCCATCTTGGTGCAAATACGACGCCGAGGAAGTCGAGGCGCTGGTTGCCAAGCTGGCTAGGGAGGGAAACAACGCCAGCTCAATTGGAGTAATACTTCGGGACAAGTATGGAATTCCTCTCGTAAGGCCCATCGTTGGGAAGACCGTCCAAGGGATCTTGAAGTCTTCTGATGCTGCGCCCAAGATTCCCGAAGACCTAGAGACTCTAATGAAGAAGGCGGAGAGGGCCAGAAGGCATTTGGACAAGAACAGAGCAGATAGCATTGCGAAGCGTTCGCTCACCCTTATCGAATCAAAGATATACCGATTGACCAAGTACTACAAGGAAGAAGGAATCTTGCCCCGTCAATGGGAATACAAGTTGATGGCTGCCTCAGTTGTCTGATGCCAAGCAACCTGACCTGAGTTCACTTGAGGCCTGCGTGTCCGAAGCCGCCAAGCTCATTCTAGAGGTAGTAAAGAAAGGATCTCAGATCTTCGTCTTAACTCACTTCGACTGTGATGGGTTGGCCTCGGCTGGAATACTCGGAGCCGCATTGAATAGACTTGATGCCTCGATACACATGCGTGCAGTCGACAGCCTAGATGAGAAAGCTCTAGATCAAGCCCCGGTCGATGTCGCAGATCTTGTAATCTTTGCTGACATGGGTAGTGGAATGCTTGAGCTGCTAAGCTCCAAGATAGGAAAAAAGGCTGTTGTTCTTGATCACCATCAGCCGGTTGGAGAGCTGAAGGAAGTCACCCATGTCAATCCACATGTCTTTGGCTTTGATGGAGCGAGAGAGATTAGTGGCGCCGGAGTGGCGTATCTTGTTGCTCGAGCTATGGATGCCAGAAACTCGGACCTTTCCGCTCTGGGTGTTATCGGTGCCCTAGGAGACATGCAGGATCGTGGAGAGAAACGATCGCTACACGGACTCAATTTGATCATAGCAGAGGATGGAGAGCGGGCTGGCTCCCTAAAGCTTGACACAGATCTTGTCCTCTATGGAAGAGAGACAAGGCCGATTCACAAGGCGCTTGCATATACGTCAAACCCCTTCTTGCCGGGACTTAGTAGCCAAGAAGACCAGTGCCTAGCTCTGGTAACATCAGCTGGAATAACTGTTAAGCACGATGAAAGATGGAGAACACTCGCAGACTTGAGCGGCGAAGAGAAGAAGAGCCTCCTGTCTGCAATAATCCAAGCAGTCTCTTCCAAGGGAATCGCCGGAAAAGTGGCGCTCAACCTTATCGGTACAGTATATACTCTGCCAAAGGAAGAGAGAGGCATGCCCACCCGCGATGCAAGAGAGTTCTCATCACTCCTCAACGCTTGCGGCAGAATGAATCGGCAAGGGCTTGCGATAAGTATCTGCCTCGGAGAAAGGGGAAGCGCCATGGACGAAGGCCAGGAGGTTCTAGCCGAGTACAGGAAGACCATAGCACAGTACATGTCTTGGGTAACCGAAACGCCGGATCGCGTCGAGGAGCTTGAATCATCCTACGTGGTGCATGGCGAAGGCACGATAGAGGAGAATATGACGGGAAGTATCTCAACAATCTTGGTCTCATCAGGCATCTTCGATCCTATGAAAGCTGTATTGGTTCTCGCGAGAACGAGTGAAGGTCATCTAAAGATCTCAGCCCGCGGGACGGAGCAACTAGTCATATCGGGAGTGAATCTGGGAAAGATCATGCAAGAACTCGCCTCCAAGTGCGGAGGATCAGGCGGAGGCCACGACATCGCTGCTGGTGGAGATGTTCCAGCACACTCTGAGAGACAGTTCCTAGAAGAACTTGACCGCGAACTCCTACGATCCTTGAGGGGCAGAGATTGAAAGCTAGGATAGCGCTTAGAGCCGAAAGTTCAGATGAGGCGAAGGCCATCTCAGGCGCGCTGAGTCCTGATAACTCACTAGTGCCTCAAGGAATGAAGATATCAACAAGAACGAAAGGATCAGATGTCATTACAGAGATCAAGTTTTCCGGAAGAATAGAAACATTGATGTCTACAATCGATGACCTTCTGAAATGTGCACAAGCTGCCGAACGCGCCCTCAAGTCCGTGTCCAAGACCTAGACCTGAACTGCCCCACGAACGTGACAAACGTTTTTAAAGTGGGAACCTGAGTAGGAACGCTTTCCAGCAGAGGAAAAGCCTTGTCGAAAGCTCCAAGGAAAGTCAGGGACAAATGGCGTTCCAAAGAATGGTACTCAGTGTACACTCCGTCATATTTCGGCGAGCTGAACGTTGCTCAGATCCCTTGTGAAGATCAGTCAAAGCTGATGGGCAGGGTCGTCGAGAACACACTATACGACATCACAGGAGACTTTGCGCATCAGTCGACCAAACTCTACTTCCTTGTCATCAGTGCAGAAGACGACAAGGCACAGACCACTCTGAAAGGTCACGAGTACTCCGCGGACTACCTTAGGAGTCTCGTCAGGCGTGGAAGTTCGAGGGTTGACTGCATCACAGAAGTCACAACCAAAGACAGATTCTCCACAATGGTTTCAGTAGTAGCATTCGCTCGCGGAAGGCTAAACGCTTCGCAGCAGCATGCGATCAGATTCGTCATGCGTAAGATCGCTGAAGAGAAGGCAAAGAACCTCACCTATGACCAACTTTCACAGGAAATCGTCTTGGGAAAGGTTGGGTCTGACATCTACAATGAAGCAAAGAAGATAGCTCCGTTAAGACATGTTGGCGTGAGAAAATCGAGGTTGACAAAGCTCTCTCCAGAACTTGAAAGAATCATACAAGTGAAGA
This sequence comes from uncultured Candidatus Bathyarchaeia archaeon, assembly GCA_964521355.1. Lineage (GTDB taxonomy): Archaea > Thermoproteota > Bathyarchaeia > 40CM-2-53-6 > JALHTG01 > JALHTG01. The sequence goes on from CAZFRJ010000008.1 coordinate 6,902, forward strand.
AGAACTAGTCTCACGGATTCAGATTCAGAGACATTCCCCTCATCTTCGCCGAAATGCGAAATAACCTCATCATCAATACTACTTGACAGGCTAAAAAAGTGCAGAGGCATGGTCTCTTCGGCACCTCTGGCATCAGAGGCGTCGTAAATGTTGATTTCGACTCGGTTCTCGCAATGAGGCTAGGCGTGGCGCTGGCCAACATCCTTGAGAAGGGGACGCTAACCGTCGCCAGAGATACCAGGACCTCCGGACAGATGCTTTCATCGGCGTTTGAGGCTGGCGTCGTCGCGGGAGGATTAGAAGTCATAGATCTCGGAGTGCTTCCCACACCTGTTCTGGCGTACCTGACAAGGTTACTGAGAGCAGCGTCAGGTGCCGTAATCACGGCCAGCCATAATCCGCCTGAATTCAATGGAATCAAGCTCTTTGATACAGACGGAAAAGCATACAGTGACGCATTTCAGAGCCAAGTTGAACACGCCCTTAGCAGCGAAGAGCTCGCTTGTGCAAGCTGGGACCGGCTTGGCGAGGTGTCTTCATCTGACTATTCATTCCACTATGTAGAAATGATTCTAGGCCGAATGGAGCTTGGAAAGACATGGAAGGTAGCAGTCGATTTCGGGTCAGGATCAGCATACCAAGTCGGCTTTGAACTTCTCCGATCGCTACGTTGCGACGTGGTCTCTCTCAATGCACAACCGGATGGAGTCTTTCCGGGAAGAAATCCTGAACCGACGCCGGAGTCACTATCGGCCTTAATGATGACTGTTCGAAACATGGGTTGCGATATTGGATTCGCATACGATGGAGATGCTGACAGGATCTCCTTTGTCGATGAGACAGGACGATTCGTTGACGGAGATATGGCACTGGCCGCCTTTGCGTCCCACAAGGTTCGAAGACAAGGAAAAGGTTGTGTGGCTCTGCCCGTTGACACTTCCTTGGCTGTTCAAGAGGCTGTGGAAAAAAACGGAGGACAAGTCACATGGACGAAAGTAGGCGACACAAACGTGGCGGAAGCCATCAAGGGCAACAAGGCCATATTCGGAGGCGAACCATGTGGGGCTTGGATCCATCCAGATTTTCATCTCTGCCCAGATGGAGTTCTTTCCTCAGTCCTTCTCTTGAAGGCGCTCGAGGAAGAAGGCATGACTTCGCATGAGTTCTTTTCAGGAATCAAGAGATATCCGATGAAAAGGGGGAAGATTCAATGCCAGAACTTAGCGAAATCCGAGGTGATGAAGATCATAGCCTCGAATCTACCAAAGGCTCTGGGTAGGAAGGTCGGGATCACAGAGACTGATGGAATCCGTGTTCAGGTCCCAGAAGGATGGGTGCTAGTCAGGCCTAGCGGTACCGAACCTGCTATTCGTGTCACGGCTGAGGCTCGATCTGACCCACTTGTCGAACATCTTTTCAACACCACCTACAAACTATGCTCAGACACAGCGAGAGAGAACGTGAATTGAAGGCCGTCATTCTTGCTGCAGGAGAAGGAGTAAGGCTCCAGCCTTTAACTGACAATAGACCAAAACACTTGATTCCGGTTGCCTGCAAGCCGATACTTGAGCATCTGATAGATAACCTAGCGGCCTGCAACATATCGGACATCTTACTTGTTGTAGGAAAATGGAAGGATGCTATCGAACAGCATTTTGGAAAGGGCGCGAACCGAGGGATTAAGATACGCTACGTGGTTCAGCCGGCTGTCTTGGGTACGGCTCACGCAATCGGAATGGCTCGAGACTTCGTCGGAGACGCCCCATTCCTCACTCTATACGGCGACATATACACGACTGCGAACGCTATACGAGAAGTCTTAGAGAGTTTCGAGAAGGATTCCTGCGCAGCCACGATGGCGGTCGCACCGGTTGCGACTCCGCGGTTTTTTGGCATAGTCACGATAGAGAATGGATACGTCAGGTCTGTAGTTGAGAAGCCGACATCGACATCGCGTGCGGGCAACATGGCGAACGCCGGCATCTTCGCCTTTTCATCAGCGATCTTTGAAGCCATAAAGAAGACGTCCAAGTCAAAGAGAAAAGAGTTCGAGATCACTCAGTCCCTGAGAATATTGATGGAGCGTGGGGCTAAGATCAAGGCGACCGTGCTGGAAGGTGGGACTTGGAAAGACATTGGCAGACCTTGGGATCTTCTTGAGGCGAATGAGCTAGCTCTGAAGAGTATCAAGCCGAGTATTCAAGGAAGAATCGAGGAAGGCGCGCGGCTCAGCGGGCTAGTAGCTATCGAGGACGAGGCGGTCGTAAGATCGGGAGCCTACGTCGAAGGGCCTGTCCTGATTTCTCAGGGCGCAGAGATAGGCCCGAACTGTCACATCCGATCATTCTCCAGCATAGGAAGAAATGTGAGGATCGGAGGTGGATGCGAGGTAAAGAACAGCATTGTGATGGATGACACGAAGGTTCCCCATCTCTCCTACGTTGGAGACAGCATCCTCGGAGAACGTTGCAACTTGGGTGCCGGCACGATCATAGCAAACCTTCGCTTTGACGGAAAACCTGTGAAGATGATGATCTCCGGAAGACTGATCGATAGTGGCAAGAGGAAGCTCGGGGCCGTCTTGGGTGACGACGTTCAAACAGGAGTGAATACGAGCATCCTGCCAGGGGTAAAGATTGGGTCACATTCATTGATCGATCCAGGCGTGACTGTTTATCGGGACGTTCCTCCCAGAAGCAGAGTAATCTTGAAACAGAGGCTTAGAAGGGCCTGATTGCACCATTAGAGAGAACACGGAGCAAGAGTCATGGTCAGCACTAGACGAGAAGATTTCAGGCGAAGATTTCCTTACCTTCCTGAAGAGCTAGATCATAGTAAGATGGGGCTCCGAGTAGATTCTGTCAGGTCCGCCTCGGACGAAGCTGAGAGGGCTGCGAGCAATCTCAGCGGATACGTGCCGACAGCAATTGACTACCTCAGGCGATGCGATAGCGAGGAAGATGCACTGAGTACGATCAGCTACTTGGAATCCAAAAAAAGAGATCACTGCCGAATATGCCGCCAAGCTGAGAGATCAACTCAGAACTCAGGGCCTAAGAGGTTTCGGTTCACGAAAGGAAAACGACCACTATCAGAGGCAGGCAACGAGATCATAGGCCAGTCGTCTGATCCTGCTTAGCCTCTCTTCTTTGCACTGACTATTGAAACGACATCTCGGTCCTTCAGCAAGTAGTCTTCTCCGATTCGCATCTTCGATCTGGCCTCAATGCCAAAGACGAATCCTTCTCCCAAGTCTGTATGTATCATGTAGGCGAACTGTCTTACATTCGTGCCATACCGTGCCAAGTATGCATCGGGAAGGACTCGTCCCTTGTGATCGGTCAACTTCTCGGCATCTTCAACTGGGTATATTGTTATCATCCCTAGGAGCTTGAAAAATGCGAAGTTTATGTTCTCTTGGACTCCAGTGGAGCCCCACTTGATCAGTATCTTCTCTTTGATGGTTTCGAGGGCAGAAGACTGCTCTGGCCTCAGTTCTGAGGGCTTCAATATGTTGAAGTTGCTGTCTCCTGGCTTGTAGTCTGTTAAGCCCTTTTCAGCGGCCCTTCTCAGAGCCAGTTCCGCCTCTGCGCAACACGGAATGACTTGGTGCCCTGAATCTCTTAGCCTTTCGACATTCTCCTCTGCGTGGGGCAAATCGATCTTGTTGGCGGCGATCAGCATCGGCTTCGATTGCTTTCGAATTTCGTGCATCATCCGGACTAAGTCTTCATCATTCCAACCAGTCGGGCTTTTTGCGTCCAAGTCCGCTTTTTCCAGAGCATTGGAAATGTGGCTTCTGCTTATTGCAAGGCCACTAAGACGATCTTCAAGTACGAGAGGGAGATCCTCCTTCGTTCCCTCAGCTCTTCGGGCAATCTTGTCCCAGTCTTTCTTGACTATCTGGAAGAGCCACATGTCCAGTTCTCTTTCGAGAAATCTGACATCGTCGAGAGGATCATTCGTTCCCGGTTCACACTGTCTTCCTTCGCTGTCCGTTGCTCCCGCGGCATCTACTATGTGAATGAGTGCATCTGCCCGTCTTATTTCATCGAGGAACTGGTTTCCTAGACCTCGCCCCTTCCACGCGTCGGGGACAAGACCTGCACAGTCGATGATCTCGACGGGGATTAGCCTAATTCCGTTGAGGCATGCTGAGTTTACGGGTTCATCCTTAACATTGAATTCGGTACAGACGCAGGGAGTTCTGACGTATCCCATGCCTCGGTTCGGCTTAATCGTGGTGAAGGGGTAGTTCGCGATCGGAACTGAGACCAATGTAGCTGCGGAGAAGAATGTCGACTTTCCAACATTGGGTTTGCCTACCACTCCGACGAGGTTTGCCAATTTCAGTTCTCCTGCCCTGCCAATGCTGGTATACCATCTGCACGGAAGACTATTCTGTTTGATGATGAACTCTTAAATAAGGACCTGACGGCTCTCCACCGTAGGTCATATGGCTGTGAACGAAAGGGATCTCATCATAGTCGGTGGAGGACCCGCAGGCTTAACCGCGGCCCTTTACGGTTCAAGAAGTGGACTATCAACTCTCGTTCTAGAGGAGAAGACCACCGGGGGGCTCTTGTCGGAGATACCTTTCATAGAAAACTACCCAGGGTTTCCAGGAGGAATCACAGGCCTCGACCTAGCCGCTAAGATGTCCGAACAAGCGAGAAAGGCAGGGGCCGAAATTCGTGAGATAGAATCAGTGAAATCAATCGATGCAAGTGGCAAGTTGATCCTCATTGAAACCGACAGGGCAAGTCACTCCTGTCGTTCCCTCATTTTGGCAACCGGTGGATTGCATAGACCGTTGGGGGCAAAAGGCGAAGAGCAGCTGAAAGGCCACGGCGTAAGCTACTGCGCTCTTTGCGACGGAGCGTTCTTCAAGGGTAAACGCGTTGCTGTAGTAGGCGGAGGAAGCTCAGCGGCATCATCCGCCCTGTATTTGACTGGATTGGCACGCCAAGTCTACTTGATCCATAGAAGAGAGGAACTGCGCGCCGAAGAGGCAATGATCAAGGCGATTGAAGACAAAGGTGTACGTATCCTATTGAACCGCGAGATCTTGGAGATCAAAGGAGAGGGGAAGCTGCGGTCCATCCTCATGCGCGACAAGTCCACCAATGAGTCTTCCGAGATGGAAGTGGACGGGCTGTTCGTGGAGACAGGGGAGATCCCTAATAGCACGCTGGCTCGAAATCTTGGAGCCAAGCTCGACGCAGAGGGGTTTATCCTCGTGAACGATCGCCAAGGAACAAGCGTTCACGGTGTGTTTGCTGCGGGCGATGTCACATCGTATCCTGTCAAGCAGATTTCTACAGCCGTAGGCCAGGGAGCTGTAGCAGCAACAGAAGCCTATTGCCATGTGAGGCAACCCTACTATCGCCGACCATAGAGCAATCGTCCTATGACCTATCACGCAACCTTTATCAGCCGTATGTCGAGACCATAGCACCTCCAACAGTGTAAGTAGAAACAAATCACATTCCGGGATGCATGAAGATCATGTCTGCATATAGATACATGTCCGATGCTTGGAGGAAGCCTTCAACCTCTTACGTAAAGGAACTCATGCGAACTGCAGCGATCAGGTGGAGAGGTGAACCTACAATTCATCGAATCGACACCCCGACTCGACTTGATCGAGCAAGGCGGCTAGGATATCGAGCGAAGCAAGGCCTCATAGTTGTCAGAGTCAGGATCAGGAAAGGTGGCGCACGCAAGCCTCGACCAACTTCGGGGCGAAGGCAGAAAGCTATGGGCGTGGTCAAGTATACCCGAGCGAAGAGCCTGAAGGAGATTGCTGAAGGTCGAGCGGCCAGGAAGTTCCCCAACCTCAAGGTCCTCAACTCATATTGGGTATGGGAAGATGGAAAGAGCACTTGGTTCGAGGCAATCCTCGCGGATCTGAATCACCCCGCGGTCAAGGGTTACACTTAGGAAGCAGCTCAGCCCAAGATGACTTGACATCTATTACCATTATTGCTGTAATGAGGAGGCTGTCTCACAACGGAAATACCTGAACCGATCGTTGTCAAATACGTCCTTGGCACCTTCAAGACTCGTCGAGGTAGAGGATTCTCCGAGGCAGAACTGAAGGAGACTGGAATCTCCACAACGGAGGCAAAGAGGCTTTCGATAAGAGTTGACCCAAGGCGACGCACGAAGCTCGATGAAAACGTGAAAACACTCAAGGCATGGCTCAAGGGTCGCTCAAAGCACAGATCCGATAAGAAGGGAAGGAGAAGCACGCCAAGACGTTCCGGCTGACAGGGTAAGGTCCAGGCTCACAGTAGTTTCAAATCTCGGGTGATCCTATCAATGAGCTCGACTGGGCCCGGACCAATTCCGACACAGGTTGTTGTGTTTGGAGGCAGCTGCGTCAGCCCCTTGTCTTGAACCAATGCGGTTGGAAGATCAAGGTCAAGTGCCTCGTCCCTAATCGTGAACAGATCTTTCTCTGATCTTACTCTGACGACAATCTTGCTTTGACCTTCGTTCAGCCAAGCCTCCGCCCAATCTCGATGCTTCCTTCTCGCTTCCTCGAATGTTGAGATAGCTGCGTGAGCAACCTGAGCTGCTGTTTTTCCCTTCCCCATTCGAAGGTCCGTTCTGACAGCGACGACCATCTTGTACCTGAAGTTGCTATGGTTCAAAGCTGTACCGCACCGTATCGCTGTATGAGGCTGTTAAGCATTTTGACGACCAACTCTCCTATCAGTATGGAACGCCGCTCTCGCGTGGCAATGATGGCGAAGAAGCCCTGAGCAACGCCTTCGCAATGAGCGAGCATGAACGAGCGATCCATGGAGCTATAGAGCTATCAACGTGCGGACGTGTAACGTACCAGTGATGAGGCGAAGAAATGGAAAGACAGCCGATAATAAGCAGGACAGAGCTCAGTGTCATTGCCCATGCCACAGAAGACGTTGAGAAGGTATGCCTCTCCGTAAAGAACCTCATATCAAGAGACCTGCGCGACAATGTTGCGTTCGAACAGGAATGTACGATGGGGCATCATGGAAATCCCATTACAAGCGTCAAAGCCACAATTACTGGTCAAGAGGCGACGAAGCGCCTGATCACAGACTTAGGCTCAAGGCTATCCTCACTTGACAGAAGCACACTTTCAGATGACCTCGCGCAATTTGTAGACACCGATGGAAACCTGTACCTTCGCTTTGACAAGCAGGCTGCATATCTTGGAGAGGTTCAATTGAGGCAACAGGATCCGATAAGAGTGAAGATAAGGTTCCAAGGTAGATCGTGTACAGTTGAGGCGATACGTAGAACCTGCAAAGAAATGGGTTTGATAGGTTGAAAAGATTCGTCGATCTCCACCTGATGCCTCCGCTTCGAGACATGAATACCATTGAAAGAATGGCTCAGCTTGCGGATGAGGTGGGATTCCATTTGGTTGGGCTCACGTTCGACTCTCAGGTTCCAAACGAAGCAAGACTAGAAGCAGTTGAAGCATTCGAAGCCAGAGGTCTCAAGACCGTCTCAAGGGTAGATCTTCGCCCGAAGCATAGAAATGAACTTCTAAGATCTCTAAGAGAAGTCAGATCGTCGTTCGACATAGTCGCAGTCGAATGCGGCACGAGACAGGTGGCGACAGTGGCTTTCAGAGATCGCAGAGTTGACTTGGTCTTCTTTCGTCCTGACCGCCCAAAATCGATCTTTGGTGCGTCAACACCGAGGAGCACGAGAAGACTTGTCGAATTCAATGTCACAGACCTACTGGGAGACGACTTGAGTATCGGATCGGATCTGCGTAG
>CAZFRJ010000009.1:0-13817 GCA_964521355.1 uncultured Candidatus Bathyarchaeia archaeon
TTAGGCAGACTACAGGTAGTCCATAGGTCCGGTGAAAGGCGAGACAGTAGTTCTCGGCTGCGAGCTTCGACGCAGCGTAGGGAGAGATTGGCCTTGGAGGAACGCGTTCACATATCCTTCCCTCTCCAACGTCGCCGTAGACAGCGCAGGATGATGCGTAGACCAAGAGATCGATGTCCGCCCCTCTGCAGGATTCAAGAAGGTTAAGAGTTCCAAGCACGTTGATTTCATTTGTGAGCAGAGGATTCCTGACAGATCTCTGGATGTCTACTAGGGCGGCTAGATGAAAGACTACGTTTGAGCGTTTTACCTCTTCACGCAGCCTCCGAGCGTTGCGCACATCTCCCATCTCCAGCCTGAAGTTCTTCTTTCCCAGGTGTTGGATCATGTTTGCATTGGTTCCTGTGGACATGTTGTCAAAAACAGTGACGGGGAAGCTCATCTGGATCAGTCGATCCACCAGATGACTTCCGATGAAACCCGCACCTCCCGTGACAAGTACTTTTCTCACTGTCATATTACCTGCAAGGCCCACCGCTTCATCTCCCGTAGGACTGATAGGTCGAGCCCTACATTAATAGGAGTTGATAAGAGCAAGCTCCTGTTCAATGAGCATGTTCTTGCTCTAAGAAACCATTCTGTGTGTCTCCGATCTCTGGCATGAACTTGGGGGGTAGTGATCAGATTACTTGCCGGAGAAATATGATAGCATCCTCTCGGGTTGATTGTTCTTAGCGTCCTCATTTCTACTTAGGAAACTCGAATTACGTCAATCAGGTGCAGGGGCGGGTCTAGAGAAGTCGTCGTCCGTGAATCGTATTGTGTTTCTACTTCAAATCTATCGCGCTGCAGATGAAATCTAAGATCTCTCGGCCGATTACCCTTACATCGTACCTTTGAGCTTCTATTCTATTAGTCTCGCCTACGGCAGTGAGCATCCGAGTATCCACTAAAGCCAATCGGATCGCATTCGAAAGTGCGTGTGCGTCATTTGGTGGCACCAAAAACCCATTCTTTCCGTCCGCAATTACATCTGGGATTCCACCGACCTCTGTCGCAATTATGAACATTCCGGAAGCCATGGCCTCTAGGATTGATCGGGGGACTCCCTCGCTGAGAGAAGGAAGTACGAATATGCTTGAAGAGTGAAGGTACTCAGAGAGCTTCTCTTGAGAGATGAAGCCTGTGAACGTTATGGACTCTTTTAGATTGAGTTCATTGGATAACTTCTCAAGGCTTTTTCTTTCTGGTCCGTCGCCTATCACCACTAGTTCTACCCTTGGTCCTTTGTGGAGCGCTCTGATGAGAATGTCAATTCCTTTTAACGGGACAAGGTTCGCCACAGTCACAAGTCTGCGCTGTCGATCTGGTCTGTTGCCTCTGAGGAAAGCTGAAGCATCAACTGGGGTGGGGATCACCTGTGTCAGCTTTGCTCCTAGTCTCGTAGATCTTTGCTTGAGGTCCTTGCTTACGCAGATGACTCCGGTCGCGTTACGAAGAGACCATGATGTGAGAGACAATCTTAGTCCTTTGGACAACTGTCGAATATCGCTTCCGACAACTTGTATGAAGCAATGGCGTTTCAATAGAGAGGAAGCCAATACTGATACGAATCCATCTGGAAAGGCATACTGAGCTAATACCACCTTGCCAGCGCAGCGTACAATGGCGAGCAATACACGGAAAAATAGGCAAGGAATAGTGAGGAACGAACCTATAACAGAGAAACGGACGGGCCGCCATCGGACAACAGACAACGAAGAATGTAGTCCAACCGATTTTATCAATGAGTCAAAGTGGACGGGGAGATGCCCGACTAGAACTGTGCCCCCCTTTGAATCCATGAGGATCACGTTAACATATCTGAGGCAATAGACAGATTAGAAGATATCCTAACCTATAGTAGTAGCCGAACGCTGAGTAACTCGTGAGATGGTATAGGTATGTTGTTCTCGATGACGCACGATGTCGATAGGCTTACAACAAGTGCTGTCGAGTTTCTGTCGTTGGCACAGTTTCGGCAGGATCCTGATCTTCTATGGCTTGCGATTCGAAGGATGACCGGAGAAAACCCTGACGACACCTTTCGAAAAGTTATCGAGACTGAGTCCGAATATGGCATTTCGAGCACATGGTCTTTTCAAAGGAAGTTGATGTCCGAAGACATCGTAGCACATCTTATTGACAACAAATGTGAAATTGCTCTTCATGCTGTGTCATCAGAAGACTTGAGGCTGAGGACAGAGACAGAAAGCGAGTACGGGATCAAGATAGAAGGTTTCAGGACACACTATCATAGACTTGGACACGACATCCTGAGATTGGCACAGGAGCTGGGCTATTCCTACGATTCCTCGCTCTACGGAGGCACGTCCCCAATTCGCCTATCCGGAGGCCTTCTCGAAATCCCCGTAACCTTTGAAGACGGGTACCTTGTTCACCTTTACAGGCTCGAGAACGCCAAGAAACTGATTGAGCGAACTGTGGAGCAATATCTGAACGACGAGGTAGCTACGTTTGTGTTCAATTTTCATCAGAATACGCTGGCTAGACGAAGAGAGTGGTCTCTCTTCTTACACATCCTCGACCTAGCTCAAGAGTATGGAATTCAATTTAAGACCTGTACAGAAATATCTAGACTGGCAAGCAACTGGGGGTGAAGCAACGTACTTAGAAAGATGGTTGTAGCGATATCTGCCCTTCTTCCCTCCCCTCTGAAGATATGGGTGTACAAAACGCTGCTACGGGCCAGAATCGGCGCTGCTGTGAAGATCAAGTTTGGATCTCTGATCATGTCCAAGGAGATAGAGATAGAGGACGGGGTCATAATCGGGTCCGATGTCCACATTATGAACGGCAAGATCCACATCGGAGAGGAGTCAATCATATGTTCAGAGGTGAGAACAGACGGAGAGGGGTCGCTAACTATAGGAAGGAATTGCTACGTTGGGCAAAGGACACTCATCAATGCTACGGAGTCTGTTCATATAGATGACGGAGTCGGAATTGGCAGCGACTGCTCGATATTTACCCATGGCGTATGGGTTTCATATCTTGAGGGCCTGCCCCGGAAGTTTGCCCCGGTTACGATTCGCAAGAACTCATGGATCCCCCCAAGATGCTTGATTCTCCCCGGAGTCACGATTGGCGAGGGCGCAATCTTGACAACAGGGGCTGTAGTAACCAAGGATATTCCTGATAGAGCGTTCGCTGGTGGAATTCCGGCTACAGTGATCAGATCGGTCGAGGAATTGAGAGATAGCGTGAGCCCCCAAGAGAAGGATCGAAGGGTGAGGGAGATCCTAGAAGCCTTCGTGACTGGGATGGGACGGCCCTCAGAATTCTCTACCCGGCAAAGGGCGTTCAGTAGCGGGCTTCTTTTCGAAACACTAGACAAGACCGATGGACAAACATACTCGATCTACTATGACCCCGGACGCGTGTCTGCCGAGACGCTGCGTTTACTCGCATCTCAGAGGTCGCGATTTGACGCATTGGCAATAGTTGCTTTGCAGGGGTTTACCTCAGAGGCAAGGGGATTACTTGAAAAGGAGTTTCCATTCGAGTGGTTCGACCTTGATAGTTATGTCAGGAAGAGAAGTTGGATCCCGCTTTCGCTGCTGCTTAGAGATTTCTTTCGCGGTCGGTATGGTGTCAGGTTCCTTCTCGCCCACAATTGAGGAATGTAGTGAGTGTACCGTAGACACGTTGGCGGTTTTCGGGCCTGTAGGGCGTTCCGAACGACTGACAAGTTCTTCCCATCATTCCTAGCCCTTCTGCTGGAGAGAATCGGTTCGAGGACCTCTGCTAAGCCGGAAACACATTAGAGCCCAAGTTGCCCTTTGATGAAGGACTGCAAGATGGCGAGGTTTGCGATTCTATGCAAGCATGACCTATCTCATCTTGAACCAGGCGACAAGGTTCACACATATGACAAGATCATAGCTTTTGCGAAACAGACGCCGGTGACGCTGTTCATGCCTCATGGATACACATCCGGAGACATGCAGCAGCATATGCGGATCATTCAGTTTTCTCCTTCGGGTCTGTTCTTCGCTTTAACATTGGCCTTAGCATTGTTTTCACATCGAAAGAATTATGATTGCATCTACAGTCGTGACCCACTGTTGATAGCTCTTGCATCGCCTGCGAAGCTTTTTGGGAAGGCTCTAATCCTTGAGATGAACGGTATTCCCTCGCTTGAGACTCAAATTCGTAGAAGGACTCACAGAGTTCGGGCACCTAGTCTGACCCCTCTCATATGCAGCGCGATCCGCTTGGCAGAGGTCGTCGCCATTCGATGTGCAGACCTGATTCTGCCAGTCACCAAAAAGTTGAGAGCGACGATCATACGGGACTATGAGGCCAACCCTAGAAAGGTAGTGGTCGTTCCCAACTCCGTAGACACTAAGGTCTTTAGGCCTCTTAAAGACAAGAGAACGGAGATGCGTCGCAAGCTTGGCATAGGACAAGAAACAGTTGTACTGTACCTTGGCACCTTCTCCGCTAGGTGGAGAATGTCAGAACAGCTTTTCCGGGTTGCTGACAATATCCAACGCAAGAGAAGCGATGTCATGTTTCTCATTGTGGGCTCGGGACCGCTTCTCGAGGAGATCAAGGCGGTTGTTGGGGAATCCGCAATGTCCAACCGAATGCGGTTCGTAGGAGCGGTAGATCACAGTCTCGTTCCATCCTACATCAACGCGTCGGACATCTACGCTTATGATGTCGCCGGAATAGAGAACGAGCTTGTACAGAAACAGGGGCTCTGTCCGACAAAGGTTTTGGAGGCGATGGCTTGTGGCAGGCCTGTCATAGCACTCAAGGAGCCTGAACTTGAAGCCTTGCTACGTGAGTCCGGTGGAGGCTTCTCCGCATCCTCTTTGAGTGATATGGAGCCTTTGATGGAGAAGTTCGCTAATTCTACTGACCTCGCGAGATCAATGGGTGCGAACGCTAGACGATATGTTGAGTTGAATCATGATCTTACTCGCTTGACTAAGTTGACGGTAGAGCTGATAAGCGAGGTCGTTTCATCGAGAAGAAGCTAGGCCGGGAGAACAGCATTTGTGCGGTATCGCAGGCATCTTCGGAGAGGCAGCAACGAAAGAGATAGTCCAGAAGATGTGCGATGTGATCCGCTACAGAGGCCCCGACGACGAAGGATACTTTCATGGGAACGGAATCGTTCTTGGCTCAGTTAGATTGAGCATAATTGATCTGGAGACGGGGCATCAACCAATCCACAACGAAGACTCAAGCCTGTGGATTGTCTACAACGGCGAGATCTTCAACTATCGGGAATTGAGGAATGAACTGGAAGAGCGGCACAGGTTCTACACAAAATCCGACACCGAGGTCATAGTGCACCTGTATGAAGATCTTGGACCGAGATGCCTAGAGAAGCTCAACGGCATGTTTGCGTTCGCAGTATGGGACGAGAAGAAACACGAGCTTTTTCTCGCGAGAGATAGAGTAGGAGTGAAGCCGCTATACTACTGCTCAAGCGGCAGTAGCTTCCTATTCGCGTCGGAGATAAAGGCCATTCTCCAATTTGGCATTGAGAGGAAGCTCGACCCTGAGGCGTTCATCGACTATCTCTCTCTCACATACGTTCTCGGCGACAAGACTTTCTTCAAGGGCGTCCGTCAAGTTCCGGCGGGGCACTTCCTGACTGTTAGGGGCAGGGCAATTGAGCTTCAAAGATACTGGGACCTTGAGTTCGGCAAGATACAGCAGACGACTGTCGAGAAGGCCGCGCCCGAGGCCCTAGACGCGATACAGGAATCTGTCAGGCTGAGACTTGTGAGCGATGTTCCTTTGGGTTGCCACCTGTCCGGCGGAATCGACTCGTCGGTTGTGGCTTGCATGGCGAGCCAACTTCTCGGTGGGAGAATCAAGACTTTCACTGGGGCGTTTGATGAGGGGTCAGAGTTTGATGAGACAGCCTATGCTAGACTGGCCTCAGAGTTTGCGGACACAGAGTATCATGAGATAAGGCCGAGTGGGACTGATCTGTTGCCGACGCTTGAGCGCCTCGTGTGGCACATGGACTATCCCGAGGTCGGCCCCGGTATCTATCCACAATACTGGGTATGCAGGTTGGCAAGAGAGCATGTGAAAGTGATTCTAGGAGGCCAAGGAGGAGACGAGGCTTTCTTCGGATATCCTTTCATTCTTCAGCTCGCTCTTGAGGAGGATCTGACAAGGCCAAGGAGTCTCGGATTTAGATACCCTCTCAAGCTGTACCACTATCTGAAGCTCACTAGAAGAGAGAAGCACATGCTCTCTTCGTTGAGGAGGCTGGCGAGGCTCATTCTCAAGGAACGAGATCTGGAGCCGGGCATCCGTCTGTATAGACGCGTCCTGCTCCATTCGAGAGAGTCCTTGGAGAAGCTTCTAGTCGGCGAGTTCCGCACGCTTGTGTCGAGATATTCGCCGGAGCCGGACTTTGTGAAAATCTTCATGGCACCCAGTTCGAGCAGCTTTCTTGACAGGGCTCAATACCTCTTTGTGAAGGCGTATCTTCATGCCCTGCTCCATGTCGAGGACAGAACCAGCATGGCGGTGTCGCTAGAGTCTAGGGTTCCGTTGTGCTGTGACCACCGGCTTCTGGAGCTGGTCGCCTCAATTCCTGACTCTGTGAAGATTGACGGTTTTGAACCAAAGTATCTTCTTAGAGAGGCAGTTGAAGGAAAGGTCCCTGACGAGATCATTCAAAGGAGGGATAAGAAGGGATTTCCCACGCCAATCGGAATATGGTTGAGAGACCAGGCCAAAGAGGTTGAAGCGATCCTCCTTGGCGAAAAGGCCGTCTCGCGTGGTATCTTTGATCCATCGTATGTGAGGCATCTTCTGTCGGAGCATGCATCAGGCAAGTTCGATCATGGGATGACGCTCTTCATGTTGCTGAACCTGGAGTTCTGGTTCAGGAGGTTTATCGATGCTTGAAGATCTGCATGATCGTTGCGAATGACATGGTCTACGATTCAAGGGTGGACCGTCATGCCGAAACGCTGGGAATGAACGGTTATGAAGTGACAGTGCTCTGCGTTCACACATCAAGGACCATACAGGAGGAGCAGAGGCCTCACTATTCGATAGTAAGAAAGAGGGATTTTCTGCGCAAACTGATCGAAGTGAGGATGCAAGCCAAGGCAGAAAGCCGTGCAGCATCCAGATCAGTCGAAGCCTCCGAAGATTCCGTCTTCAGATCTTTGATGCGGACTCTTGTTCGACTTGCTCTGGCTGTAACATTCGACGTTTCTATGATGCGTGCGGCCGAGCGGATGAACGCTGACCTGTACGTGTGCAACGACCTAGATACGCTTCGAGTCGGAGTCTTCATGAAGCTTCTCGGAAGAAGGCTTGTGTACGACGCCCATGAGCTCTATCCGGATCTGTTCGCAGAGACGCCGTCGCATATGCGCAGACTTCTTCGACAGTTGGAAGCTCTGTTCATAAGGTTCGCTGATCTCGTGATCACCGTGAACGAGTTCATCGCCTCGGAACTGAGTTCTAGGTACAGCATTCGGCTTCCTACAGTTATCATGAATTGTCCGAAGACATTGGCAATCCCTTCGCACCTGCGAGAAAGCGCTAGAAAGCTGAGAGTAGCGCTCTATCAAGGCGGTTTTGTGCGGGAGCGTGGATTGGAGAACGTGGTGCTTGCATGCAGGCATCTTAGAAATGGCATCAAGGTTGTGCTTCGGGGAGAAGGGTCGATTGAAGCTAGGCTTGGGGAGCTTGTCAGTAACCTTGGGAACTGCATCCTTGAGCGACCTGTGCCTTTGAGTGAAGTCGTGGCTAGGGCCGCGGAGGCTGATGTAGGGATAGTCACCTATCTGCCGACCACACTGAACAACCTTTACGCCTCACCCAACAAGCTCTTCGAATATTTGCAGGCAGGCCTCCCACTGGTCGGAAGCAACTTACCGTTCATCAGGAAGGTGATCGTTGAGAATGATGTGGGTCTTGTCTTCGATCCTAACAACCCGGAAGACATTGCTAGAGCGATAAACTCCGTCACACAAGACGAGGTGTACGAGAGGCTCAGGATGAACGTTGAGAAGATCAAGGGAAAGTTCTCATGGGAAGCTGAGAGCCGGAAGCTTCTCAGTGCAATCTCTGATATCGGACCGGTGGGATACAGGAACGAGAAGGAGAGGAGGCCCCTGAGATCTAGTCCTCCTCATGCTTGAGCGACTTCTATAATCCTCTGGTTGAAGCTCCTCTAACAGTTGATTCTGATCGATTTGGACAACGGGCTCTTGAGAAATCGCTCTGAGTTGCTGAAGCTGAGGAGATCTTCGTCTTCGCTCAAGGGTTTACCTATAGTAGACGCTTGGGGAAGTATCAGGAGTTCAATGGTACCTAGGGTGTCTTGCCAACGGAAGGAGTTGACTGAGCCGCTCAGGAGGCCTTCAATGCAAAGGTTAAATGTCGCCGAGATGTAGGTGGTACATGTGATTCGAAATGTCGAAAGTCGTTCAGACTCAGGTCAATGAGACCGTGTACAAAGCACTTGAGACAATCGTTAGAAAACGACGTGTCACGATCAAGGATGCGGTGAGAGAGGCCATAGTAAGTTGGATCGGACTTCAGACGCCTGTCGCCGAGGATCCCTTGCTGAGGTTGAAACCTGTAAAAACAGGGGTGAAGACCGATGCGTCAAAGCTGGACGAAATATTGTACGGAGGTAGACGCGACTGAGGATCTTCCTAGACGCTTCCGCGCTGGTGGCCTACTACAACCAAGACGACGCGCTCCATAAGGACGCCGCAGAGATGATGACGAAGTTCGCGTCCGGAGAGGTTCCATTGACGAAGTTCTTCACTTCCGACTATGTCTTCGATGAAACGGTAACAGTGATCGAATGCGTGCTGGGAAGACACGACCTCGCCGTCCGAGTAGGAGAGGCACTAAGAGAATCCCCTCGCACCGAGATCCTCCCGATCGACAAAGACACCTTCGAGGCATCTTGGAAGCTCTTCACAACCTCGAGAGGGCTCAGCTTCACGGACTGCACATCACTTGTCCTCATGAAAGCGCTTGGCATTCAGGCCGCATTCACCTTTGATCGCCACCTCAAAGCGCTCGGCATCAGAACCATGCCATGAGAGGCACTGCAGGAGACATGACGGCTTACTGGTGATACTGACTGGCAATTGCGCCACATCTTCCTCGTCACGTTTCTCGTCTCAGTCAGCTCCTCTGTCTTGGAGAATTAGTTCGATATCTAACGATTACGTCGAACGTAACGAGAGTTCACGTACGTGCCCTATCTTCCTTCGAACTTCGGCTGACGTTTTTCTAGGAATGCGGTTAATCCTTCCTTGAAGTCTTGGGTCGTGAAGCACACTCTAAACGCCTTCACTTCCTCAGCAAGGCCTGACTTCAGATCCATCTCGATTCCCCTATTGACTGCCTGCTTGGCCAGCCTGAGCATTATGGGGCTCTTTGACGCGAGCTTCCTTGCAAGCTCCATGGCAGCCTCTGGCAACTTGGCTAGTGGAACTACCTTGTTGACGATGCCGATCCGTTCAGCCTCGTTCGCAGTTATTCGATCGCCTGTGAATATGAGCTCCTTCGCCTTGTTCCTCCCGATCAGCCTCGGAAGCCTCTGCGTTCCACCCCACCCAGGAATCAGTCCGATATTGATCTCGGTCTGACCGAACTGAGCGTTCTCCGAAGCCACTATCAAGTCACACGCCAAAGCTATCTCGCAGCCGCCTCCGAGAGCGAACCCGTTAACAGCGGCGATCACAGGCTTCTCGTACCTCTCAAGCATCTCTGTGAACTCCTGTCCGGTCCTCGCAAGCTTGGCGCCGCGCACTGGATCTGTCTGAGGGGTGAAGATTCCTCCTTTCAGGTCGGCTCCGGCGCAGAATGCTCTTTCACCGGCGCCAGTCAATATCACAGTCCGAATGGTGGGGTCTTTCCTGAAGTCTTTTAGCGCCCGTTCCATTTCATCCAACGTTCTACGGGTGACGGCGTTCAGCTGATCTGGACGGTTGAGCGTGATCCTACCAACATTCTCTAACTTCTCCACAACTATGTCTTGATAGCTCACGTTCTCATCTCTTAGGCACAACTATCCTGTTCAAGGCGATTTAGACCTTTATTCAATATTCCCTCATTTTGGGTATCAGTCACGTGTAGAAGGACACCGCTAGCTGTTTTTGCTCAAGCCGTAATCGCGAGCATTTCGGATTTCTCATTCCTCGCTTAGTCTGGGAAAGGTTCAACAATGATATATCCGAAACGATCAGTAACTAGCTTCGCTGGAGTCGATGTGAATTGGAAGTATTGGAGGCTATCAGAACCAGGAGGAGTATTAGGGAGTTCACTGGCGACAAGATTCCGGATGAGGACATTGAGAAGATCTTGGATGCGGCAAGATATGCGCCGTCGCCAGAGAACATGCAGATGTGGAGATACATCGTAGTCAGAGAAGATCAAGAGACAAAGGACCTTATCGCCGAACTGTCTGTGGAGACGGCCAAGCAGGTCTTCGGGTCAGCACCCTATGAACTGACGCAAGGAAGGCTCTGGTACCTGCCGGACAGGAGTAGGCCGACGGAGTTTGAAGACATTAGAGATGGATCGCTGTTTCTCTACCCGAAGTATGCCGACACAGTGATCCTAGGATTCGCCTCAGAATCCTTTCACGACGCCCATCTGGTATATCCGAACACTCTGTTCGGGTCCGTGGTTGTCGGTATGGGAGTGATCCAGATGTGGCTTGTCGCACACTCTATGGGGTATGGTGCAGGCTACATGGCCTTGGCGATTTCGGATCCAAGACACAAGGAGCTCTTATGCGAGAGGCTTGGCGTCCCAAGAACCTGGGAGCCAATATCGATTCTATGCATCGGGGTCCCGAAGGAGAAGAGGATGCTTGGCCCCTCAAGGTTTCCGCTGACGAGCGTTGCTTACAGCGAGAGATGGGGACTACCGTATAGGAGGATTGCATTCAGGAAGTGATTGCGATGAACATCGAGTTGAAACCTGAGATCCAAGAGAAGCTTTCGGAGATCGCCCGAGACAGCAACCTTCCGCTTGAGAAGGCCTGTGAACTCATTCTGGATCAATTCGCCAAAGTTGAAGGAGGAAGAATATACGCAGGGACATGGAAGGAAGGAAATGGACTCATGTTTCTTGTGCAGTGGCCGTTCTTAACAGGACTTCTCAAGATCAGCGGCGACGAACTCGCCAAGGTAGGAGTGAGATAAGATGTCAAAGTATCGTAGGGCTCCAAGCGGCGAGTGGCTCGCCTACCCGAAACCCACACCTGAGCAGATTGACTACGAGTCATTCAGGTTTACAAAGTACGCCGGCCTGTCCCTAGTAGAGAACCGGAAAGGACGCGTCTACCTCATAATGGAACACGACTTCTACGAGAAGTTCCTTGACGCGGTCAGAAGAAAGTTCGGAAACATCTCCGCGGCTAACGTCAACAACGCCGCGTTAGAAGCCGTCAAGAACTGGGTTGAGGAGGTCGCATCGAAATGAGTTCAACTGGCATTAGGAAGATGCTTGAAGCCATAGCCATGAAAGCAAACCGAAGCACCGAAGGCCAGAAGATGATGAAGGAGTGGGTAGGCCAATATGACGGCAAGATCATCCAGTTTGAGGCAGACGCAGAGAAGTTCTACGCAGCAGTAAGCAAAGAGAGAATGAAGATACTGAGTGGGGAATACCCTGCCCCGGATTTGACAATCAGGGGAAAAGCTGAGACATTGCTCGAGGTTTTCACAGGTCGACGACGGTTCGGTGACGCAATGAAGAGCTGGGATGTGGTCCTCGTAGGAGCTGGGCATGAAGCCTTCCACGCGGGAAGATTGATCGCACAAGTCATAATGGAGGCATGAGCAGGATGCCTCTGAAGCACGTGACTGTCATCGGCGCCGGTGCAATGGGCTCCGGCATCGCCTATGTTGCCGCTGTCAACGGATACGACGTCACAATAATGGAGCCAACAAAGGAGCTTGTTGAGAAAGGCCTCAAGAAGATCAAGGACAACGTGATCGTTGGCGTGAACAAGGGAAAGCTAACTCCCAAACAGGCTCAAGAGATAATGGCTCGCATCAAGAGCTTCGTGGACCTTGGTGAAGCAGTGCGCTCAGCCGACCTCGTTATCGAAGCGGTCTTCGAGGAAATGAACGCTAAGAAAGATGTGTTCAAGAGGGCCGACGCTTCAGCCCCGCCTCAAACCATCCTTGCCTCAAACACCTCCTCCCTCAGCATAACTGAGATGGCCTCAGTCACAAAGAGGCCCGCGCAAGTGGTTGGACTCCACTTCTTCAATCCCGTTCCAGCCATGAAGCTCGTGGAGGTCGTCATGGGCGAGAAGACCTCTGAAGAAACGCGTCGGATTGTTGACGATTTTGCCAGATCTCTCGGAAAGGAACCTGTCACAGTGAAAGACTCCCCTGGATTCATAGTCAATAGGGTCCTTGGCCCGATGCTGAACGAGGTAGTCTACATCTTGTACGAAGGAAAAGCAGCCCGCGAGGACATAGACAAGGCGATGGTTCTCGGAACAAACATGCCCATGGGACCTTTGAGGCTCGCAGACTATGTTGGATTAGACATAGCGTTGGCATTGATTGAGACACTTCACAAAGCCTTCGGAGACAAGTACAAGCCGTGCCCGCTACTTGTCGAGAAAGTCAAGGCGGGCCACTTGGGAATGAAGACCGGCAAAGGCTTTTACGAATACTAGATGGTGATGTACCGAGGAGTTTCTCATGCCATACAAGGGCATATCCTACACTAAGGAGCAGAACAAGGCTCTGGTCAAGCTGAATCGGCCAGAAGCGCTGAACGCTCTGAACCGAGAGACCTTATCGGAACTGGAGTCGGCACTCGACGAGATACGCAATGACCCAGATGTGAAGGTCGTCGTGATAACTGCTGAAGGTCAGAAAGCCTTCTCGGCCGGCGCAGACTTGAAAGAAGCCTCAAGTCTTGACGAGGCCGGCGTAAAGGAACTAATAGAGTTAGGACAGAGGGTCTACAGGAAGATAGACGATCTGCCGAAACCCGTGCTGGTCGCTATCAATGGCATCGCGCTAGGCGGTGGTGTTGAGCTGTCTCTTGCCGGAGACCTTCGTGTCGCTTCCGAGACAGCGAAGCTTGGAAGTCCCGAAGTCAATATCGGACTGATTCCCGGTTGGGGTGGAACCCAGAGACTGCCCAAGCTTCTGGGAAAGGGTAAGGCGGCTGAGTTGATCTTCACAGGGGGCATAATAGACGCCAAGGAGGCAGAACGAATCGGCCTGGTTGATCGGGTCATCTCGTCAGACGAGCTCACATCCGTGGTCCACAGAATGGCCAACGCGATCGCCTCGAAACCCTCAACGAATCGGGCAGAACTCATTCAGGTTATCAAATCTGCGTAGAGGTGTGGGCAATGGGATTCAAGACAATATCATACACAAAAGAATCGAGCTTCCTATCACCGGAAGAGAACATAGCTGTCATCAAACTGAACAGGCCTGAAGTCTCAAACACGTTGAGCAAGGACATGCTGCTTGAGATTGACAGTGCTCTAGAGGAGACACGGAGAGACGGGCAGGCACGGGTAGTGGTCCTTTCAGCAGAAGGTGAAAAGGCGTTCTGCGCAGGAATAGATCCCAACGAGCCAAATCCGCAGGACGCCGAACGGCTCGCAGAGCAGATCTTCAAGAAGATCGAGGAGTTCGGCAAGCCGATCATCGCTGCAGTTGCTGGTGAAGTTTCAGGACATGGTGTAGGAGTGGCCTTGGCCTGTGACATGCGCGTGGCTGCTGAGAACGCTAGGCTTCAGAATC
>CAZFRJ010000010.1:0-9745 GCA_964521355.1 uncultured Candidatus Bathyarchaeia archaeon
GATTGAGACATGAAACTGTGACATTCTGGCCCGGTGTCACCACGTTAGAAGACTTTGAGCGGCATGCCTCGCATGGTCCAGACCTCATTAAGAAGAAACGCGGCACGAATACGATGATGGGCGGCTTCGTTGACATTTGCGAAAGGGAAGGAGTGGAGCTGCTTCCGGTGTGTGACGCGGACGGCGGTGCGACAGCCACAGTCTCCAACGCAGTCTACGACTTCTATGTTGGCGAAATGAGGCGTGAGTTTACCAAGGTCTCAGGCGAATTAGACGGTGTTCTACTCGCGTTGCATGGAGCGATGGTCACTGAGCGCCTTCAGGACACAGAGACCCACATAGTTAGAGAAGTTCGCCAAGTGGTAGGTTCTGACAAACCGATAATGGTGGCCCTTGATCTCCACGGGAACCTTGACCCAGCCATCTTGAAAGAAGCTACAGCGATCTCTGGCTTTCAGAGCAGCCCTCACGTCGACGCGGCAGAGACAGGTCGTAGAGCAGCTAGAGCCCTGCTCGCCACATTGAAGGGAGAGATAAGGCCCGTTACGGCCATGGCGAAGCCAGGTCTCGTTGTGCCTAGCGTCTTCAGCGCTACAACGGTATCTCCCGCCAGAGACATTATCTCAAGGCTTCGCGAATGGGAGAAGCAGCCTAGAGTTGTTGATGTCTCAGTATTCTTCGGGTTTGCTTGGTCAGATGTCCATCAGCTCGGAATGTCAACGGTGGCCGTCACCAACGATGATCCGGAATTGGCTAGAAGGATTGTTGACGACTTAGCCGGGATGGCTTGGCAAAACCGTAAGCAATTGACGAGAGGAGAGAACCTGTACAATGTAAAAGACGGAGTCAGATATGCGATTGAGAAGGCCAAGACCGCATCAAAACCGATCATAATCCTAGATCATGCGGACCGCACAAACGACACGACATTTGTCCTCCGAGAACTTCTGGCCCAGAGGGCACAGAGCGTGGCAGTTCCTTTGCTATGCGACCCGGAAGCAGCTCGAATATGTAACGAGAAAGGTGTGGGCAGCGAGGTTGAGCTGAAGGTTGGTGGGAGAACGGGATGGAGGGATGGCGGCCCTGTCGAAGTGAAGGGCAAGGTGCTCTGGGCTGGTGCGGGCAGGTACATTGGTACAGGTCCGATGCGGCGAGGCCAAGAGACCGACTTGGGGCCCACAGCAATAATCAGAGTTGACGAGGTATGGCTTCAAGTCACTACCTTCAAGGCCTCTCTTATCGATGAGGATCCGATCACGCAATTTGGCTACAAAACCTCCGACTTTGATATCATTGTCACGAAGTCCAAGACTCATTTTCGAGCAGTGTACGAGAAAGTAGGCGAAGAGATAGTCATCGTTGACGCTCCGGGACAATGTCCCGCCGATGTGGGCGTCTTTCAGTACAAGAACGTGCCGCCCGGCGTATATCCCATCAGCAAGAGAGAATAGCCTCTATTTCTATGCTCGACATGAGCTGATTCGCAGGAGGGTCGCACAAGTGACGGACTCAAACAAACTCGGATTGCTCCAATCAGCAAACATGATCATTACTAGGCTTCTCAAAGTAAGACAAGGAGAGCAGGTTCTACTTGTTGCCGACTCGAAGACAGATATGAGTATGGTGACCGCTCTTGCCGCGGAAGCGTCTGCTGTTGGAGCCGGCTACCTCGTCGTGACAATCCCATCAAGAGAAAAGATCGGCGTAGAATCTCAGACCTCTCTTCCGGAATCTGTCAGGAAGATTCTTGAAGATTTCCAAGTCGTCGTAGGTCTCACAGCCACCTCGGGAGCTCCATCATACGATAGCAAGGTGGCGCATCTCTTGCATACAAAGAAGATCAGATACATGTCCATGGTCTTGAGGTCCATTGAGAACTGGACTGGAGGCGCGGCGAGAGCGAACTACGAAGAGGTCTACTCAACTGCTCAAAAACTGGCGAAGGTGTTCAAAGGTAGAGAGGTCGAGGTAACGACTCCATCAGGCACAAATCTGTCTGCAATCATTGAAGGGCGGAAGGCAATAGTTGAGGCCGGCATTGCCTTCGAACCGGGGCAGTCGGCTGCGTTCTCAGATGGCGAAGTGTCATTGAGCACGGTTGAGGGAACAGCAAAGGGAGTGGCAATCATCGATGGTCCGATCGCGTACCTTGGCGCACCGAGAGAACCTGTCAGAGTCGAGATTGAGAAGGGACGTGTTGTCAATGTTTCTGGAGGAAGAGAGTCCAGAATCCTTGGAGATTGGCTTGAGAAGGTTGAGAACCTCGACAACTTCGCTGAGATCGGAATCGGAGTCAACCCAAGTGCGCGGAGAAACGGCGACTGGCAAGAGGAGAAGAAAGGCCTAGGCACTGCCCATTTCGCGTTAGGAGACAACATCTACTATTACGGAAGAGTGCATTGCCCAATTCACCTAGATATGGTCATATATGACCCGATGGTGGCTGTCGACGGAAACGTGATAGCGCGAGACAGGAGACTCCAAATACCCAACGCCTAACTCTAACCAGATCAGTCTCGCTTTTTGCTATTTGTCATCCGGATAGACATATTAGCTAACCTACCGTAGTTGCAAAATCTGCTGGCGCTTAGACTTGCCATTGAAAGATGTGAGAATTCTAGAACTTGGCCACACTGTGGCTGTCCCCTTCTGTACGATGTTACTTGGCGATCTGGGTGCCGATGTCATCAAGGTCGAGCAACCGGGGACAGGTGATTACAGTAGAGGCTGGTATCCAACCGTAAATGGTCAGAGCGCCACGTATCTCGCTCTGAATAGGAACAAGAGAAGCGTAACGCTCAACTTGAAGTCCGCGGAGGCCCATGAAATTCTATACAAACTCGTAGAGACATCTGACGTTTTGATCACAAACTTCAGATCGAAAGCGCTTGAGTCCATGGGCGCAGCCTATGAAATCGTGAAGCAATTCAATCCTAAGATCGTTTACTGCGCTCTCTCTGGATTCGGCGAAGGACCTTACAGTGACAGGCCTGCGTATGATCCTGTTCTACAGGGCATAGGAGGCTTCATGGCAATTACTGGTGAGCCCGGGCGCCCACCTGTGAGGGTAGGCCTAGCGGTCGTAGACATGTCCGCTGCCATGTATGCTGGAATGGCGGTCCTCACAGCCCTGATGATGAGGGAGAAGACTGGCAAGGGACAATACATTGAGACCACCTTGCTTGACAGTGCCGCCTCATGGATGAGCTACGTAGCTTACTACTACTTCCTGACTGGGAAGACACCTCCAAAGACGGGGTCGGCGCACTTCTCGATAGTGCCCTATCAATGCTTCGAGACAAAGGACGAAAAATACATCACGATCTGCTGTGGCAACGAGCCCACTTGGGAAAGGCTTGTCTCTGCCCTAGGTCGAAAAGAGTTGAAAGATCCAGAGTTCTCAACTAACGTCAAAAGGGTTGAGAATAGGGAGAGACTGGTTCCGATACTTGAAGAGATCCTTAGGTCGAAGAGTCACGATGAGTGGCTCCGTATCCTACTACAGGCAGATGTGCCCTCCGGACCAGTCAACGACATGGGAGAACTGTTCTCGGACCCTGCCATAACGGAACGAAAGATGTTGCTTGAGGTTGATCACCCAACCTTAGGGAAGATCAAGCAGATAGGGTCGGCCATGAGATTCTCAGAGGCAGACTTTCGCATCAGACATCATCCTCCGCTACTCGGCGAACATACTGAACAGGTTCTGCAGAGCCTAGGCTTCTCCGAACATCAGATAGTGAAACTTCGTGACAATGGCGCAATATGACTGGGACTTAGGGTCGGAGCAGTATCAACGCGTTCGCATCCACGCGTGCATGTGAACTCGTTATCCTAGCCAAAGACGGAAGCTCCAAACGAAAAGTCATAACTACTAGTGACAGGAAGAATCAGACGTTAGGGCTTCCATTGGAATTATTCGTTTCCAGTGAGACCTGAGTTCCAAGATGGGGAGCTATACAAGTACCAATAGGAGAAGGGAGGTGAGACATGTGAAGTTCTTGCTGATTTGGTCATGGGCTCCGAAAAATACGAGAGAGGTCAATGAGAGATTCAAGCAGTGGAAACCGGTCGGAGATGTCAAATTCCTCTTCCCAATTCACACTATCATAGGAGCAAACAAAGGGTTTACCATCATCGACGCAGAGAACGCAGAAGTCATGGTAAGGAATACTGCACCATGGACCGACATTTGTACATTTGAATTCTATCCAATCATAGACGCACGCGAAGCTATGGCCCTCGTCTAGGAACGCATAGATCATTCAGCCAAACTTAGCTGTGCGCTGCAGAGCCGCACATAGCAAAGTCTAAACTGCAGAACAGGCAACCTCATTTCGATCCGAATGAATGCATCCAACGGGGACAATGCGCAGCTTCCGCCAGGTCAGAGATGGACAGACCAGATTCTCCGGTGGAACATAGACCACGCAGGCATAGTCCCCGAGAATCCTAGGGTCGACTTGGAATCTTGGAAGCTCACCGTAGACGGAGAAGTCGAGAACCCCGTCACTCTCAACTGGAAGGATCTGTTAGCGCTGCCTTCGCATGAATCTGCAAGTGACTTTCACTGTGTCGAGGGCTGGAGCGTGGCAAATCGACGGTGGTTCGGGGTCAAGTTCCGTGTCTTAGTAGAACTCGTGAAGCCCAAATCCGAGGCCAAGTACGTTTTCTTCACATGTATGGACGGTTACACTACATGCCTAGAGCTTATGGATCTCTTGGAGGACGATGTGATTCTCGCCTACGAACATGACGGGAAATATCTTGAGGAGTCGCTAGGCGCACCACTAAGACTGGTAGTGCCAAAGAAGTACGCATACAAGAGCGCCATGTGGATCGAGCGAATAACCTTCATGAAGACCAAGAAGCTTGGGTACTGGGAGCAGCGAGGATACAGCGACACAGCCGACGTCTGGAAGAACGACAGACACGCCAAGTAGAAGAGAACTTCTTGTTGGACAGCGTCTGTTGTAGAAGCGAGAAAACCACTCAAAGACTGGACTGATGAGTTCATAATCTCATCTTTCGCAACCCAAATGAATCT
This sequence comes from uncultured Candidatus Bathyarchaeia archaeon, assembly GCA_964521355.1. Lineage (GTDB taxonomy): Archaea > Thermoproteota > Bathyarchaeia > 40CM-2-53-6 > JALHTG01 > JALHTG01. Next base: position 5,048 of record CAZFRJ010000010.1, read on the forward strand.
TCGAAAGGCTTCTTAATTCTACGTCTGCATAGGAGGACAGGTGATCAGTTTTGTCGGCAGAGGAGTTGAAAGCAAGAGTCCGCAAAGCGATAAGAAAGAGAGCCAAAGAGATCGTGCAGATCGGCGACCAGATCTTTAGGCGTCCAGAACTAGGTTTCAAGGAATTTGAGACAGCCAAACTCGTTCAGCGCACTTTCACGAAACTAGGCCTGTCATACGAGTCAGAGGTCGCCGTCACTGGTGTGATAGCAAACCTCGAAGGAAACTCTAAAGGGCCTACGATCAGTGTCATGGGAGAGCTTGACTCTGTTCTATGCTACAGCCATCCCTATGCGAATAAGACCACAGGCGCAGTGCATGCCTGTGGACATAATGCTCAGATCGCTGCGATGCTCGGCGTAGCGATGGGTTTCGTTGACGCAAGAGTCATGAATGAGTTTCCGGGAGCCGTCTCCTTCATGGCTGTGCCCGCAGAGGAATTCGTTGAGATAGAGTATCGATTGAGGCTGAGAGACGACGGAAAGATCAAGTTTCTCGGTGGGAAGCAGGAGTTCATCAGGCTTGGCAAGATGAATTCGGTTGACATGACGATCAAACATCACACGAGAAGCGGCAAGCGGGAGAGAAAGGTTTGGATCGGTGCAACGAACAACGGATTCGTTGGGAAAGCGATTCGATACAAAGGCAAGGAGGCACACGCTGGAGGCGCCCCAGATAAGGGGATCAACGCATTGAACGCAGCTATGCTTGGGATCATGGGCGTCCACACGCTCCGTGAAACTTTCAAGGACAGCGACCACATCAGAGTTCATCCTATCATAACAAGAGGTGGAGACCTCGTTAACATCATACCTGCCGATGTCAGAATCGAAACATATGTCAGAGGGAAGACGACGGAAGCGATTCTCAAAGCAAGCAAGAAAGTGAACAGAGCTTTGAGAGGAGGCGCCTTGACGGTTGGAGCGAAGGTCGAGATCGAAGAGATACCTGGGTATCTGCCTCTGAAGAACGAGCCAGAGATGAGCAAGATCTTCGGAGAGAACGCAAAGGAAATCCTAGGGAAATCAGCGGTCAAACAGGATGAGCACAAGACCGGCTCAACGGATACAGGTGACATCTCAGCCATCATGCCGGCGATTGAGCCTTCGATCTCCGGAGCGACCGGAACAGGGCACGGTAGCGACTACAAGATCGCTGACAAGGAGATGGGCTACATAATTCCAGCTGAACTCATGGCGATGACAGTCATAGATCTTCTCTGGGATGATGCAGCCAACGCTCGTAGAATAGTCAAGGCATTCAAACCAGAGGTGAAGCAGCGAAAATACGTACGGTACTGGGAGCGGTTACTGCGGTAACGCTCTTGGACAAAGCTTGTGGGGCCTCGATTTTCCTGTGGGTAGAAAGCCATAAGTTGCTACTCTCCTGACTAGGAAAGATTGAGGAGGCTGAGTACTTGACTGCCCAAGAGTCAAAGACTCAGAAAGGCAGGTACTTGAAAATGGCAATAGGGATAGTCATCCTTGCTGTGGTTCTAGGTACAGGTTACTTTACTTACCAATCTATGCAGCGCGCACGCATTTCGGTTAAATGGCTGGGCCATGCAAGCTTCATGATAAGAGCTGGTGACAAGGTTATCTACATTGATCCTTACGAGGGAGAATACAAAGATAAGGCCGACATAATACTGGTGTCGCATTCACACTCTGACCATTGCAATACTTCAAAGATAGCTATGGTTCGAAGAGACGACACAGTAGTCATTGCTCCGGCTGATTGCGTCGCAAGAATTGGCGGAAACGTCAAGTCCCTCAAGCCGGGGGAGAAAGCTACAGTTGGAGCAATTACGGTAGAAGCGGCGGAGGCCTACAACTACAAGAGGTTCCGGTCTCCGGGAACTCCATATCACCCCAAAGGGTTCGGTGTCGGATATCTCTTGACAATTGGAGACAAGGTAATCTATCATGCAGGAGACACAGACTTCATTGAAGAGATGAAGAACCTGAAGAATGTCTATCTGGCGTTGCTTCCAACCGGCGATGTATACACGATGGACCACAAGGAAGCAGCAGAGGCAGCGCTAGCCGTCAAACCGAAATATGTTATGTCGATGCATCGTTGGAAGACAGATCCAAACGAGTTCAAGAAGGAAGTAGAAGCCAAATCTCAAATCAAGGTCATTCTACTTCAGCCCGGCGAAGTATTTGAAGTAGAATGACCCTCCCTTTTTCTGGTACTCAGACTGCGAGAACGATTTCGTGAGACAATCTCAGCATCTCTCGTAGCTTAGCTTGATAAGCGCGGCTAGGCTACTGAGTCTTTCCGTACGCAGGAGTGATTGACACAATGCCCGTTATCGACAGCGATAGGTCAGAGGTAGAAGGTCTACTCAACATTGCCAGACTGATGATGGTTTCTGCTAGGACCGCTCCCAAATCCGGCGGGAGAGACGACGTGGAGACTGTGCTCGTCTTCGGGGAGGAGAAGGACCGAATGGCAGACGAGATGGAGAAGATGGCAACGGAGAGAAACGCGAAAGGCTTCTCACGAGACGGCAAGAACCTAAGGGATTCAGTTGCCGTTCTCCTAATAGGTGTTGAAGGAACGAAGAGCTTTGGTTTAGACTGTGGCGGTTGTGGCTTCAAGACCTGCAAGGAATTCGAGGAAGCCGCTCGACGTAAAGGGCGGGACTTCACGGGCCCTAACTGCGTCTTCAAATCCTTGGATTTGGGCATAGCCTTGGGCTCCGCTGCCAAGACCGCGATGGATCACAACGCTGACAATAGGATCATGTACAGAATCGGAGCCGCTGCAATGAGACTGGGATTCACCAAGAAATCTAGCGTAGCTATGGGAATTCCCATATCTGCAAGAGGGAAATCCATCTACTTCGACAGGAAGGATTAGTCGATCTCAAGGCTTACTGCGGACGCGAGTTCTCTGTCGCGTCCTAGTGATGACTGGTCTGCACGCTTCCACAGTGTTATAAGGGCAAAGAATGCAGTTCTCTCGTTGAGGTACGTTATTCATGAGAATCGCAGTAGCCAACTTCTCACATGAAACGGTCACTTTCTGCCCTAACATCACCACTCTCGAAGACTGGGAGAGGGGAGGAATACGTTACGGAAAGGACGCACTTAACACAGAAGGAGAAGGCAAGTCCTACATCACAGGATACAAGGAGGTTGCCGAGAAAGAGAGAGACGTGGAGCTTGTTGGTATCCTGAGAGCGGAGAGCCCTGCGACCGTTGGCATGGGAAGTTGGATCACAACAGAAGCCTTCGACACGATCGCGGATCGAATCGTTGACGGTATCAAGAAGGCGGGGAAGATAGATGGCGTTCTGCTTGCACTGCATGGCGCAATGGCGGTCACAGGAGTGCCTAGGCCTGAGGCTGAGCTCTCACGAAGAGTGAGAAAGACGGTTGGCAAGATCCCAATAATGGTGACCCTTGATCTACATGAAAACGAGGACATTGAACTCGCAAACGCGGTTGATGCAGTCTTTGTTTTGAAAACCTACCCACATCTCGACTCTCACGAGATAGGCATGACTGCCGCACATTGTATGGTAGAGACGGTGAGAGGGAAGTTCAAGCCGACAATGGCTGTACGCAAACCAAACATAATCTGCGCAAGCGTCTATCAAGCATCGAGTGCCCACCCGATGAAGACCGTTTATGACCGATGTCGAGAATGGGAAAGAAAAGGCGTGTACTGTGCCTCGGTTGGACCTGGATTCGCCTATGCAGATGTCCCGGACGTGGGCTTCTCGATATTTGTCGTCACCAACAATGACCATGAGCTGGCGGAGAAGGCGGCTCAGGATCTATCCGACCTTGTCTGGAGCCTGCGGGGCGATCTGACTCGTCCCTTGCCAAAGGCAAAGGACGGAGTTGCCAAGGTAATTGAAATGGTTAAGAAGGGAACGAAGCCGGTGGTCATCGCCTATCACAACGATAGGTTGGGTGACGGAACGCATATCCTCAAAGAACTGATCGCCCAAGGAGCGACGAATTTCTGTTCGACAAGTATCGCTGACCCTCGTGTGCTGGATATGCTAGCTAAGAAACACAAAGTGGGCGACAGAGTCACGGTAAGGATAGGTGGCTGGGTTCACCCGATCTCTGGTGAACCGGTTGAGGTCACAGGAAGAATAGAGTACTTGGGAAGTGCTGACTGGGTGGAAACGGGTCCGATGGGAAAGGGAGCCCGAGAACATGATGACCTAGTCGCATCCTTGAACATCGGAAACAACAATCACATCATAATATCTCAAAGACTTAGAGCACCGATGAGTGCTGACCCCATCAAGGTTCTTGGTATCGATGTTGACAGCCTAGATATAGTGGAGATAAAGAGCAGGGTGCACCATAAGGCATTCTGGGACACATGGGCAAAAGTTGACTTTCCAATCGATCCGCCTGGCACAACCCCAGCCGACCTGACGACCCTTCGCTATGAAAACATCCCTTGGGACATCTATCCTGTCGGGGAGAAATGGCGCAAATAGGGTTCAGATGTGCGCCTGAAAATGGATCCACATAGTATGAAGGCAATACATATGACGATGACCTGCTATCTGTCTGCTTCGACAGGCTGTAGGCGTTGTATCTCATTCGATTGAGTTCTATGGCGAACCGTGTTGGGCTAAAGACTCTTGCAATGGGCCAGCGCCTTTCTTCTCTTTCAGTTTGA
>CAZFRJ010000010.1:9845-13247 GCA_964521355.1 uncultured Candidatus Bathyarchaeia archaeon
TGTTGGGCTAAAGACTCTTGCAATGGGCCAGCGCCTTTCTTCTCTTTCAGTTTGAGCGTTCCTAGTAGGCTGGCTAGAATGAACGCTGTTAGAGTTGAGAAGGCTGTCAAAAAGCCGGCTGAGTCAATGACCACGCCCATTATGGCAGGACTCACTCCTGCGATTGTAAGTCGAACAGTATTGACTCTTCCTGCGATGAGCGCACGTTTTGAGGGAGGCAATAGGCTCATCAAAAAGGAGAACATCACGGGAATGGCTGTGTGCAAGCCGAAACCCAGCAAGGCAAGAGCTAACACCAGCCAAAGCCTCTCATAGATCAGAATAGTGAATATGGTTCCCATCATCAGTGACACAGAGGAAATCAGCATGACGTTTCTGCGACCTAGGGTGTCCGACAGGTAGCCTCCCAATGGTCTGCCGAATATTCCAAGTATGCTCGGGACGGCGACATAGTACGCCAGATATGTCAACACAATCTTCTTTTCCACTGACAAGTACAGCGGCAGAAAAGCGGAGACTGCTTGAAACACAAATGCATGAATCGTCATGACCAAGAACAGCATCAAGATCTCTCTGCTGAAGTATCCTTGGCTAGACTCCGGCTCATGCGCAGGTTCCATTTCGGATCTCTCTGTACTCGGCAAGAATGTCCGAACCATCAACGTAACCGCTAATCCCAAGGCAGCACAGATCAGATACGTGAGCCTCCAGCTGAATAGAAGTGCCATTGGAAGTACGAAAACAGAAGAAGCCAGACTTCCCAATGAAACTGCAGATTCATGGGTGCCAATGGCCTTTCCCATCTCCGGTTCTTCAAAGAGATTTGAGATTAGTGCCGTGGCTACAGTGAGATGGCAACCGGCGCCAATTGCCCCCAGCACTGTGAGAATGAAGAATTGAATGTAATTTGTGGAGAAGGCCAAGAGACCAGTCGATATTGAAAGGAAGAAGATACCGAAAACTATGACCTTTCTGCTGCCAACCTTGCCTGCAAGGTATCCGGCAGGAAGCTGCATCCAAGCAAAGATCAGCAGGGATGATGTCGCCAAGATGCCTGCTTCAGTGTATGAAAGAGAGAACTCCTTTGTAATCAACGGAAGGAGAATTGGAAGAGCTCCTCTAATGAATATGTGTGTAAACCATGTAATCGTACAGAAAAGAAGAGCAACGCTTTTCTGATTCAAGACATACCGCGACCGAAGGTGGCATCGGTCCGCGTATTGATCAAACGGACTTAAATCACTAATGACAGATACGAGCTCAGTCAAGCTTGATGGTGCTCAGTCCCAGGTCAAGTGCCCTAGAGCAATGATATGCAAGCCGGACTTCAGCTGAGTGGCTATCGCTTCAGGTCCGGCGACCTTCTGCGTTTTCTCGATATGCAGACAACGGTTATGACCAATGCACAGATCACAGTTGCCATGAGCAACGGGCCAGTCACAGTTCCACTTGCGACCTCTGCAAGGGTTCTGAAGATCGATATTTCTTGCGTTGAGACATCTCCAAGCATTGTCGTTTGAGAAACGACTTGAACATCCTCTGTCCTAGGATTTCTTAGATGTCGGTCGAAAAAATCCGCGACCATCTGCGTGATTTCTTGTCGGGACGGTGAGATTGGGCCACCTGCCGGGGAAAATCCATGCCCAGCGTTCTTGACGAGCACCAGTGCGCTCGGGACGCCTGTCGCCTTCAACTTCTCGTGGAGTATCTGTGATTGATTTGCAGGCACAAGTTCATCCAATTCTCCGTGGAGAATTAGGAACGGAGGGTCATCGATGGAAACATAGGTGACTGGGCTGGCTCTCTTGAATATCTCGTCATTTCGGTCCGTGGTTCCAAAAATGATCTGCAGTAATCGCGGGGTGGCTCCCGCAGAGAGCTTCGTCAGATCAGCAGGCCCAAACATATCCACCACGGCCTGCACTCGGCTTGATTGGTCAAGGTAACCGCCAGAACCGTCGAATCCTGCCTTTGCGTCGGTGACGCCCAGGAGGGCGACCAAATGGCCTCCAGCGCTGCCACCCCAAGCTCCAATCCGATTCGGGTCCGCCTCGTATTTCTGGGCGTTCGCTCTCAAGTAGCGAATAGCGTATTTCACGTCCTCGATCTGGGCTGGGAACTTGTAGCGGGGTGCCAGCCTGTAATTGATGGCTGCGACCAGATAGCCGCGGTTGACCAGTTCCTGCACCTCTGGTAGACCTGCTCCAGACGCCTTGTCTCCACGAGTCCATCCACCACCGTGCACATAGACCGCGACTGGTGCAGAGCTAATCATGGTTTTCGGATAATAGAGATCCATCTTGAGAGCTACGCCGTCAACCACTCCATAGACGATGTCTCTCTCCACTCTGCCTCGGGAGGATTGATCTCCGAGCGTGGGAACACAACTGGTTCCAATCAGCGACAAGATTACGATCAGCGCACACCACTGGGACAGGTCACTAAGAAGTGACGCGTATGCCGATCTCATGCAATGCCTTCTCTGTCTAATCCTCCCTCTTTGAGACCAAGAAATAAAGGAATTGAGAAGGAATCATTCGGATCAATCATACATTTCGCATCTAGTCGTTAAGCGGAATTGAGGAGTTCTCAGCTTCCCTCAATGGACGCTTGGAAAGGGCTACACCTGACTGCTTCTTGTCTCATCCTCCTGCCGTAGGCGGTAAAATGACTACCTCGTCTCCGTCTTGAAGTGCGGTTTCGGTACTATCCAGAAGATGGATGTTCTTTCCGTTTACTAGGATGGCGAGGTCGTCTCCGCCTACTTTGTAGTTCCCCAAGTAACCTTGTCTCTTGAGTCCAGCTTTTTCCGCGATTGCGTTAGTGAGAGTGGCTACTGTCGCGTCTTGTTTGAGTTCCACTATTTGCTTTCGGCCGAGGATAGTGGCCAAGTCTCCGAAGATACGGACGTTTACTTTCATCACGATGACCAATGGGAAAGTGGAAACCAAATGATAGCGTGAGAGACGAGTGGCTACTTCCGAAGATTCTTCATCGAGGGCTCCAAGTCAGCAAGGTCGAGCTTCTGCAGAGTTTCTTTTGTCGGAACACCTCTCTCATCCCAACCCAAGGTCTTGAAAAAGGTGCGCCTCTTTTGTTCGACAAGTTCCTTGCTAGTTGTCTTGCCCTTGTGGGGGCCTGACGGCAAAGGCTCGTAGAACCTCGGAGGATTATCGTCATCCTCTATGGGCCGCCATTTGGCGTCAGGGCCACCCATAAGAAGCAGCGCCCTCTGAAGGGTGACGATCCTAGGCCCATTCTCTTTTCTCCAACGCTCCATGGTTATGGGGAACCCTGTGACTGCTTTGGCAAAGTCGAACACGATTGATCGGGGAACCCAGAAGAAGCAGAAGTTGCAGATCACGGCGGAATCCGTGAAGACTGCGGAGGACATCTCCGTGT
>CAZFRJ010000011.1:0-12269 GCA_964521355.1 uncultured Candidatus Bathyarchaeia archaeon
CGAAACGAGAGTTCATTCATAGGGCTGAGCCCGTAACCTTGCGTAGAGGTTCCGAGATGAAGCTTGGGGAATTGGATTGGAACCTACTAGATCTATCTGGTAAGCCTATGCCTAAGGGTGTCTACAAGATCGTGGTTTCTCTCTCGGACTATCAATTGCAGGGAGAGATATCGATTGAGATTCTTGACACCTAGTTTGACATGGACTTGAACCTCATGTCAATGCAGCATAGGTTTCTTCTAGCTCACTTCGATCGTGAGATTATGGTTGCTGACTCCGGATAGTGAGACTAGCGTGGTCTAGGTTTGAGCCTGTGGGTAACTCAAGATGTTCCTCCAGTCATTGTTTCCATCCCAAGAGCACACACATGGATCAGTCGCGCATCATAAGGTCTAGCGAGCGCACGACTAGAGTCAAGGTTAGCATCGGGTCACAGCCGTATGCCGGCGAAAATCTTGAATTCAGTCTTGAGGGCCGCCGCCGGGATTTGAACCCGGCCTATGCCCAAGCGCTACAGTCCCTTCGCGCTTTCTAGGCTCCATTGGCCGAGACAGAGGTCTCTCAGGCCTATACGCTACCAAGTTCCGCGAAGTTTGTGTTCTCTACGTTACGGCGGCCACCGCTCATCCAAGAACGTCTGAGTAATTTAAGCGTTTCAAAACCTCTCTGTTGCAGTTCATCCAAACTAACGACTTCATATCTTTAATACGTGAATAGCGAACTTGTGGCTAGGTGGGCTAATTGTCCTCAGTGGCCGACAGAAGATTCATGGAAGAACTCGCATCACTACTGCAAAGGCCTGTGACAGTTCTGACAACGCAAGGGAAAAACTTCGCCGGAACATTGGTCGGAATCGATACAGACACGCTTAGTATCTGCTTAGCCAATGCCAAAGATGAAACCGGCACGCTTATCCATAGACTCTTTCTTAGTGGGCAATCAGTGCAGCTGATACAAAGCATCGAGAAGCCTTTCAATCTGCAGGCACTGGCCGAACGTCTGGAGCGGGTCTTTCCGAATCTGGTTCGAGTCGTCCAGGAAGCTGGAGTCATTGTTGTGATGGACAAGATAAGGCTAACCGAGAAGGGTTTGATCGAAGGCTCGGGACCGGCAGCCGAGAGAGTCAAGAAGGTCTTCGACGAGTTCATTAAGGAGACAAGGTAGCTACACCGGACCGGGATAGCGAAATCGGGGTCTTTCCTGAGGCCTCCATTGAGCAAAGGAATCCAGCAATCGCTTGTTGTTCTCAACAGCCTGATCGAGACGCGAGTAGTCCACGCTCAAGCCCAAGAACTTGCAGATGAACTTAAGCGCTGATCTTGCAGCACCAACATCAGCGAAAAGGCCCGAAGTTTCAGATAGAACGCACAGTCCGCTCATCTTTCTCAGTCTTGCAAGTCCTATTAGGAGCCCCGCAACCCCGTAGATCTGACCACGCATGACATCTGCCCCAAGACCCTTTGCCGTATCGAGGAGCTCCTTGTCAGATGCTGCACAGAACACCCGCGGCTCAGATGGGACGAGATCTCTTCTCAGACCCCCTATGGTCAAGACGAACTCAGAGCCTAGACTTTGAGAAACATCCAGTATTCGTTTGCAAAGATCGTACTGCCCTCTAGGATCACTTGCCTGAGAGTTGCCGAACAAGATCAGCAGGTCACTATCCATAGACTCAACCAAGCTGTAGTACAGCTCGTTGATCGGATGACGAATGTCCCCATCTCGAGATGTCAGCGAGAAGGCCTGAAAAGAAGGTGAATGAAACTGACAGAGCTTCTTAGCCTTCAACTCACTTATCAAGTGCAGCGCAACGATGTTCGCCACAAATCCTATCCCCGGAAGACCCTCGATCAGAACCGGCTTCCTGAGACGAGGCCTCTTCTCAAGAAAGACTACGTTGCTGAACACTTATCTCGCTCTCCAGTCCTCTATGGTCATGAGCCGAGTTAAGCGTTTCATACTCTCCAGATCGTGAAACCATTGAGCTTCGAGGTTACCTCCAAAGATCTCTTGGGAAGAATAGGAACCATAGATACAAAGAGTGGAAAGATCGAAACGCCACATCTTCTCCCAGTCGTCAATCCACTGACCCAACCAATAAGCCCCAAAGACATACTCAAAATCTTCAGATGCAACGCCATAATCACGAACGCCTATCTAGTCAAGAAGAACCTAGCAAGCGAAGCCTTGGCAAATGGAATACACCAAGTTCTTGACTATGACAGCGTAGTCGTCACAGACTCAGGAGCTTACCAGATCCTTGAATACGGTAACGTAGAAGTCCAACCAGACGAAATAGCTCTGTTCCAAGAAGCGATTGGCACAGACATCGCCGTTATACTGGACGTTCCCACAGGCTGGGCAACTAACAGGACCAGAGCAGAGTGGACCGTCAATGAGACGATCCGAAGAGCCGACCTCACCCTGAAAGCTATAACAAGATCTGACATTCTCTGGGAGGGCCCAATCCAAGGTGGAACCTTCCTCGACCTAGTTGCCAAATCTGCCAAGGAGATGAGTCAACGCCCATTCGCTGTATATTCTCTCGGCAGCCCGACGCCCATCATGGAACGCTACATGTTCGACAGGCTCACAGACATGATCATGACAGCCAAAATGAACATACCACTGTCTAAACCGCTGCATCTCTTTGGAGCTGGCCACCCATTCATGCTCGCTTTGGTGACCGCCTTGGGCTGCGACCTGTTTGACTCTGCGTCGTACGCGATATTCGCCAAGCAAGGCCGATACCTGACGGAGAGCGGCACGCTCAGGTTAAGAGAGATCGAGTACTTTCCTTGCTCGTGCCCTGTATGCCAGAGACACACGCCTAAGGATCTAATCGAACTTGATAAAACTGAGGCAGAAAGAAAGCTGGCTGAACACAACCTCTTCGTCTGCCTCGAAGAGATCAGACGCATAAAGCAGGCCATCATCGAGGGAAGATTGTGGGAACTCATCGAGATTCGGGCAAGATCTCACCCTTCGCTCCTTCAGGCATTGGGAGCCCTGAAGAAATACGCCCAATTCATCGAGAGGCACACTCCATCAACCAAGAAGAAGGGACTATTGTACCTAGGACCGCACGGCGTCTTGAGGCCAGAGATCGTGAGACATAGAATGAGATTGATTGAAAGTTATCGCTCTCCGAAGGGAAGACAGATTCTTGTTCTACTCCCACAAGTTCACAAGAGGCCGTATCATACAAGCCCCCAGCTAGCCAGCTTAAGCGCTGTTCTCCGGGATAGGAGGATACATGTCTGCGTATACGGCTCCCCGTATGGGATTGTCCCACTAGAGATAGATGACGTCTACCCATTGTCACAAACAGAATCTCCGACTCCGATGGACCTTGAAACTGAGAGACACTGTGCAAAGATCGTTCAGGAACACGTTGCATCTTCAGGCTACGAGACAGTAGTTCTCCACGCCACCAATGATTCACTGAGCAGGCGCCTGATACCCTCTCTGAGACGATTCTCAAAAGAGGCCAACGGACGATTCATAATCTCTTACAGAGGGGACTCGCCTTGGAGAAAGGATGCTGTCGAAGCACTTTCCAACGCCGTAAGAAGGGTTGGGTAGCATCGAGAAGTGCATTTGATCAAGAGTGGATCAATGATCTCAAACCAAGATGGTGGAGAGAACGCCTGCGATCTTATGCAGCAAACATGATCACATAGCAGATAGTCGACAAGCCACCTCTCGACGACCAAGATGGTTGTTCGAGAGTATCTCGGGCAACTGAGTCCAGCTGCAAAGTCCAGACGAATAGTCAAGGGCAGCGGGGATAGGCAAGGAGCATCATGCGGCCAATTCTTCAAGGCATGTCAGACGTACATCCCTTGAACCGATTTCCTAGCTATCATAGTTCTCTGATCTAAGTCCGCTTCAATCACCTTTGCATAGTTCTCAAGATCAGAGATATCTATCTTCAGCTTGCAAGCCTTCGAAACTGTCCGAACCGCAACCAGTGCCGCCCTCGGATCTGATCGAGACATGTCCGCGTAGGGAAGTATGGCGACTGCGGGAAAGTTGTTAGCTTCGAATTCGCCAAGCATGATTGCCAAGGGCCCGTAGACGTATAGTCCCTGCTCCAGTAAAGGTATGGAGAAGTCCTTGGCTTTGGTCCAGTAGGCCCTTGTGGGAACAATTCTTGACTCATGCCTGCCGTTCTTGAATCCCACATCCAAGCCTCCCACAAGAAGCGCATCCCTGAACTTCTCATCTACAGCCCAACAAGCCATTGTTCGAGCCATCTCTGCCTCCTCGCTTCTATGCGGCGGGAACTCTAGCTTGACCATGACTAGATTCCCCCTCCTGTAGATCTCGAATGGAGTCAGCAAACCACTCCGTGTCGTGGTAACAAATGCAGGCGGGTTTGCCGTTCGTATGAAGCCTACGCGCCTAGCCTTCAGTGCATGAACCATGTATGAGACAGTTATGTACCCAGTTTCACCTATGCCATGAAAACCGGCGAGCAAAGTGCAATCCTTGAATTTGCCTTTTGGAACCTCGAATCGTACTGGCATGAGCACCACGGGCCTATGATGCGCGGCTCAATAAAAATGTCTCTCGCAACCTTTTTTAGTCTGAAATTACATGTCGATGCGAACTAAGCAGACGACTTCTCTCAGAAAGAGAGTTTATGAAACTCTGCGTCACCATTAGCGACGCCAACTGAGAATTCGAGGCTGCGACATATCGGTGCAAGATATTGAAGATACGATTCCTAGGTGGCTGTGAGGAAGTTGGCAGATCAGCCATCGCAGTTGAATGCCAAGACAGAAGCATTCTTCTAGACTACGGCGTGATGATGGATCACGAAGTTGGCTTTCCTGTCCACATCTCTCCAAGAGAGATAGATGCCATATTCTTGTCTCACGCTCACCTTGACCATACAGGTTCAACTCCAATCTTCTACATTAGAGGCAAGATTCCCGTCTACGGAGCTGAACCGACGTTCGAGCAGACCGAGCTACTCGTCAAGGATTTCATACACCTCACCGGATACTACTTACCATTTGAGTATCTAGACCTACAGTCAATGATGGAGCATTGTATCGATCTCCCCTTCGGTAAGGAGACAGTAGTTGGAAAGGCAAAGGTCTCTCTCATCAATGCCGGACACATACCTGGAAGCAGTCAAGTACTCGTGGAGAATGAGGGAAAGAAGCTCCTATACACAGGAGACTTCAACACCAGTCAGACTCAGCTCCTCAGGAGCGCTGATCAAAACTATGGAGACCTAGACGCGGTTATCATTGAATCCACCTATGCCGAAGAGGACCATCCTGATAGAAGGAAAATGGAGCAGAAATTTATCGAAAGGGCCTCAGAGACTATTGAGGATCGAGGCACAGTCCTTGTTCCAGCCTTCGGCGTCGGTCGATCTCAAGAGATACTTTGCGTTCTTGAAGCATACCACTTCGAACACCCGATCTTCGTTGACGGAATGGCGCTGAAGACAAACCGGATCCTAGCTGAACATCCGAATTCGCTCAGAGACCCAGATCTCTTTTCCAGAGCAATACGCCGAGCCGAATGGATAGACAGGTGGCAGGATAGAAGAAGAGCAGCGAAAACGCCTTCCGTAATCGTTTCCCCGGCCGGAATGTTGAAAGGCGGGGCCGCGATCTTCTACATGGAATCAATTGCAAACGACCACAGGAACGCGATCTTTCTGGTCAGCTACCAGATTCCAGGCACACCCGGAAGACTTCTGCAGGAGAAAGGACAATTCATGCTTCACGGAAAAATGAAGAAGGTAAATGCCTCTGTCGAGAAGTTCGACTTTTCCTCACACTGCGGTAAAAACGAACTCAGGGAAGCTCTGTCCAAGATTGATAGAAGGGCCAAAGTCCTTGTGGTCCACGGAGCCGAGGGAAACTGTGGCAGACTGGCCTCATGGGCTTCAAAGGAGGTTGGCCTTGATGCCGAGGCTCCGAGGACGGGACAAACCGTCGAGATCTGATAATCGCATCAATGTAGCCATAGTTCCCTTCGGAGACATAGATCCGAGCACGCTGAAAGTCCTGACGGATAGACTGCAGCGACTCATGGGAGTTCAGGTGGAAATAGTCGACGCAGCAAGGATTCCTGACAACTCTTTTGCACCTTCAAGAGATCAGTTTCTAGCAGAGCACTTTCTTTCAAGTCTGCGGAAAATTGTTCTTCAAGACTGCCACATGAGGGTCCTAGGCGTCACGGATAAAGATCTCTTTGCACCAGGGCTGAACTTTGTTTTCGGCCAAGCGCTTGACCGGGCTGCTGTGATTTCTACTCGAAGGCTGAGGCCGTCCGAAGATACGGAAGAGGGCAACACCCTTTTTCAGACTAGGATGGTTAAGGAGGCTGTTCATGAGCTCGGCCACACTCTAGGCCTAGGACATTGCCCAGATCCGTTCTGCGTCATGCACTTCTCGAATAGCATAAAAGACACAGACCTGAAGAATGAGAAGTTCTGTGGAAACTGTTCGGCAAAGGCTGGAAGCAAGATTGGAAGAGAAGTTTAGAGCCACGGCCACTCATCTTCTCCCGGAAATATGGACCTTGATCGTCGCAGGTATCCTCGCTGCCGGAATTCTAGAGTCCAAGATCGAAGTTGAGATCATAACAGCCTTCCCGGAAACGCCATCAGGCGCAACTCTAAACATGACCATGTTCGTCGTAATCATGGCAGTTATTGCTAGCGTCATGTATCTGCTCGTGAAATATGGTTTGGAGAGAATCTTCAGGACGATCCTCAGATTGTCCATTGTCGCAGTCCTCTTCTCACTGTTGAACTGGTATCTAGCGGCCTTCTTCGCGATCGTTAGGGTCTCACCAGATCTTGCCGCGGGCGCCGCAGTCATGCTCTCTTTGATACTCACCGTTGTCTTGGCCTATGCAATCAACCTCACAAAGGGTGTAACACAGCTAGCCTCAATCATCCTCCTTGGAGCGATGCTAGGCACATTCCTAGGGGCATCAATACCAACTCTTACAACCATTGTCCTCCTACTGGGGCTGGTTGGCTACGATATACTAGCAGTCTTCAAGGGACCTATCGGGAAGATTGCTGAGAAGACTGATCTCGAAAACCTCTCAGGAGCAACCTTGACCTTTGGAGAATTGACCGTAGGACTAGGCGACCTAGTCTTCTACTCCATGCTCTCGAGTCATACAATGCTCTCGTTCGGTCTGATCCCCTATGCGTCAGCTTCAGTCGGCATCATTCTAGGAACATTCCTAGGTTTCAAGATGCTTGAGAAGAGAAGCACCTTTCCTGGACTTCCCCTCTCGCTAGTATGCGGTCTGGTGTTCATGGCCGTCGCGGTCCTTCTGCAACGAACATTCTCCCTCTAGGCAATTTCCAAACGCTAATATCCTCGATTGCGAAGGGATGCAATCAATGTCTAGCTCCACAGGCGAGGAACATGGAGCCCGCTGAGGATATCAAGAAGGAAATCCTGAAGAGATATGACTCAAATCCTAGCGGGTGGAGAGTCTTCGTCGGACGAGACAGAAGAGGCCACTTCGACCTAGTTATCTCACACGACTCCGATATGTGGCTCATAAAAGAGGAACAGATCAACCCATTCCGCTCAGTGGGCTTCGGCGTCAGAGACAAGGTCGTAAGCTTCGAAACCATCGAGAGGATTTCTCCTTACACCTTTGGGCTACGACCGTTATCAGAAAGACAGATGATGAAAGTCGCATTAGCTTTGAGGTCAAACGAAAGCCCGTCAAAGTTTCTTGCTAGAGTCTTGAGGACGGAGCCTGTCGCTTCAACCGAGATAACGTCGCCAGGTGTCCTTCAGGGACCTGTCATTCATTCTGCTAGAGGTATAGAGCTCATATCTGAGAGGCAAGCTGAATTGGACAGAGAACTGAGGCTTGAACTTGAAAGACTGTTGACGAGAAAGTACCCGCAGACCATCGCACCCTACATGTAGACCGCTTCTCTGAGAGGACACCGACGCGTAGGCCTCAAGACTTGAGGGATAGGCAATGGTCCAAGAACTCGCTGAGGTGGATTGCGGCGTAGAGTTTGCTGAAGCCCTCAAGAGAGCTAGGGAGACAAGCTGGAGGAACCTGGGCCGACGAATCAGCTTCTATGCTCCAAGTTTCATGCCCTACGGCAATAGGTACTGGAATGACAACCTTCCTCTCTTTCCTTCAGTTTCCATTACTGGGCATAGTTGTGCGTTGAAATGTCAGCATTGCAGCGGAAAGCTCTTGGAAACGATGATTCCTGTCAAGTCACCTGAGGATCTCATCAGGCTCCTTCAAGAACTGCATCGTAGGAATGCGGAAGGCTGTCTGATTAGCGGAGGATGTACAGTACAAGGAACCGTCCCCTTGAAGCCGTTCCTTGGCGCCATAGGTGAGGCGAAAAGGGATTTCGGACTGAAAGTCGTGGTTCATACAGGCATTGTGAACAAGGATCTTGCTGCCAAGCTCGCAAAAGCTGGAATTGATGCAGCTCTCATTGATGTCATTGGCTCCGACGAAACCATCAGAGAAATCTACAACTTGGATCGTAGGATAGAAGACTATGATACGTCACTGGGCGCCCTAGAAGAGGAAGAAGTACCTGTCGTCCCTCACGTGCTTGTCGGGCTTCAATATGGAAGGCTGAAGGGAGAGTTTACGGCGCTCAGGATGATATCTCGTCACCGATGCGCAGCAGTCATAGTAATCGGCTTCACCCCATTCTCGGGAGCACCTATGCAGCTATGTCCCCCTGCGTCTCCACACGATATCGCATCGGTGATCGTTGAGGCACGTAGATTGATGCCTCGGGTTCCCCTCGCACTTGGATGCGCTCGACCCAAGGGAAAGGCACGCGAAGAGATCGATCGCCTTGCTGTACAGGCTGGAGTGAATGCGATCGCCTATCCCGACCCACAAGCGATAAGCCTGGCAGACAAGCTGAGCCTTGAGCACAGCTTCTCAGGGCTCTGCTGCTCCCAAGTACACGAGGCATTTCAGAGAGAATAGAAGACCCAAGAGTTTCCGCTCTGTGCAGCTTTAGGGGTCAGGGACTTGTCCGCTCATAACGATAATGGCTTTAACACAACGATCAAGAACTAATGATCTGGGATGCCTAGCATGTCCGGGATCGATTTACATGCTGTCGAGTATTACAGCCGGCAAGTAGTTCTAAGGGAACTCGGAAAACAAGGCCAGGACAAACTCAGAGACGCGAAAGCTGTGGTTGTCGGCGTTGGTGGTATCGGATCTGTATCTGCTCTCTATCTGGCGTTGGCAGGTGTTGGAGAGCTCGTCGTTGTAGATCAAGATACAGTTGAACTTCACAATCTGCACAGGCAGATTCTCTTTACAGTTCAGGATCTCAGACTTCCGAAGGCAGAGGTTGCTGCCAAAAGGCTGATGGAGGCCAATCCCGACATCAAGGCTCTGCCCATACCTGACAACCTCAGAGAAGAGAATGTCGAACAGATCATCAGGAACGCAGATGCGGTCGTCGACGGCCTCGACAACATGCGGACAAGATATATCCTAAACTCTGCCTGCTCACAGCTTGGCATACCCTACGTGTTCGGTGGAGCAATTGCTATGGAGGGCAACGTATCGGTCTTCCATCCGCCTGAGACTCCGTGCTTGGAATGCGTCTTACCCGGGATCGATGACAGAAACCTAGCGGGCTGTGATACGAGAGGAGTTCTCGGCGCTACAGCAGGCATTGTCGGATCGATTCAGGCAATGGAGACGATAAAGCTACTTGCAGGTATTGAAGGCACATTGAAAGGCAAGCTTCTGGTCTGCGACTTTAGACGAATGGAGTTTGATAGGATTGAGATCTCCAAGAGAGAAAACTGCAGTATATGCGTCGGCAAGGTTCCACCGAAACCTGAAGGTGCCCGACGACTTGCTTGGCTCTGCGGACGAGAAACGATCAACGTAAACCCGATCGAATCTGTTGACCTAGGTCTCGACAAGATTGTACAGGAACTGCAGAAGAGATTCGATGTCCTCGCACGCTCGGCCGTTGTGGTCGTTTTTCAGTACAGTGGTCTGGAGGTAAGCCTCTTCAAGAATGGGAGAATGCTGATCAAAGGAGTAGCAACAGAAGAAGAAGCGTTGCGAATCTACCAAGAACTCTCTAGTTTATTTGAAGCGGCAGATAGCTAGACTAAGGCCCCTCATCGTTCGGAAGTTCTTATAAGATCAACGGACTAGTTCAGGGCTTCATCAACATAGTGGTCGAGGCGAGTCTACAACGCTACAGCTTGCTTCAATGTCCCTGTTCGCATTCTTGGTGGGCATAATCTCTTCAATGATCGGTGTGGGCGGAGGATTTCTCATAGTGCCCATCCTTGTTCTGATCTACGCGATCTCTACGCATCTTGCCGTGGGGACTAGCGTGGTCATGATAGTCTTTACTGCGCTCTCCTCAACCTTCGCCTATGCAAGGCAGAGACGCATAGACTATAGTCTGGGCTCGATTCTTGCGACTGGGAGCATTCCAGGAGCAGCCTTGGGCGCATATGCTACGAGCTTCATATCGCCCGCAGGACTGGCATCACTGTTCGGCGTATTCCTGATCATTGTCGCAGTGAGGATGCTGATCGCTCCTAACGACAGCAAGGGAGAGAAGAGATCAAGAATCTGGGGGTGGATTCGCAGGATCAAGGACGCACAAGGACATGTCTTTCAGTACGAGGCAAACATGGTGCCCGGCATAGCCCTCAGCTTGCTCGCCGGTTTCGCATCAGGCTTCTTCGGCGTAGGAGGCGGAGCGGTTATGGTTCCTGTGATGGTTCTCGTGATGACGATGCCGATGCACATAGCTGTCGCGACCTCAATGTTTATCATGATCTTCACCTCTGTCTCAGCCGCGACAACTCATATTCTCCTAGGAAATGTCCTGGCTGACTCCGCCATTGCATTGGGCATTGGAATAGTGTTCGGAACTCAGGTTGGAGCGTTTGCTGCGCGAAGATTGAGGGCTAGATCCTTGCAGAGAGTGTTCGCTGCTTTTCTCTTGGTGATTGGCGCAAGAATGGCGCTTCAATACTTCTCTTAGCAACCGATGCTCCATTGACGACCCGGAAAAGGATCGCATTCTCTTCCGCTATCATCTCAAGCTCCTTGCCTCTGAATCGCTCAGCAACGTTTCTAGGTACATAGATGAAGTAGCTCGTACACTGGTAGACCGCCTTGGAGAGATACCTTTTCCGATATCGTTTTCTCTGGATTCGAACCAATTCTGACCGCAAGCCAAGTCCAGTCGCGGAGTAAATCCCTGTTGGGTCACGTAGTGACGGGGGAGATGAGCAAAACTGTCTCGCAGCTAACATCTCCTACGGGGCATCGATGTAAGAAGAACGGCAACTCCTAGAACAGCTATGAGAAGGCCTACGATAATCCAGGCCAGCCATTCTTGAAGGAAAATAGTCAGGAGCCTGACCAAACCTATGCATAGAAGTGTAACGCCGAAGACGACAAGCAGAGTGCCAAGCAGCGCCATGGCGAGTCTCCTCAGAAAGCCACGAATGATTCTTCCTACCGTATCCATTACGGCTTCGTGCAAAGTCTCAGTAAACGACTGGCGAAGTCCTTTCAGAATACTCTCTACTATCTTCCTCGCCAAGATGGGTCAACCTGTAGAGGTGATGCTTATCGCATTTAAGAGTTGTACGCAGATATTCTTCATGGAAGCGAAATCTGCGTCAGCTGCGGCCGAGTGCTCACGCTTTCTTTCGTCGGCTAGCTCTCCGCGTCAAGTATGCGGAGACAATGAAGATTGTAATGAATATGAGCGAGACTATTCCGGGATTCGGGACGGCTATGAGCAATCCCTGATATATCGCGAGAGACGTGAGCCCTCCAGTGAGTGCTCCGACAAATATTCCCTTCACGGCCGTTCCGAGCTCAACATCCAAGATGTAAGCCACCAAAGCAGACACCCACCAACCTATCAGAAAGGCGAATACGGCTAGAGCTCCTGCAACTCCGAACCGACCGGCATGCGACAGAAGGCGTTGTGAGGTGCTCGCGTACTTGGATCTGATTCGACTCACAAAAGGAGCGACACGCGGATTCGATTCCACTATCCGAATCACCCTTAGCACAGCATAGGACATGAAACAGTTCACCAAGATTGCAGCTGCCGTGGAGACAGGCGGGGAAAGCCCATTAGCGTTACCGTAGGCGATGGCAACTGGAAAGCCTAACGCCAATGTCAATATGATGAAAACCGCCGGTACTGAGCTTATGATTCCCCCCAGTATCAGCCCGAACAGAAAGGCGAGCGTCAA
>CAZFRJ010000012.1:0-12240 GCA_964521355.1 uncultured Candidatus Bathyarchaeia archaeon
CTGTGATTCTGTACTGAAAATATGGGTCGAATTCAGATAAGAAAAAGCCCCATCTTAGTGGCATGACCCTCAACAACGCGGCGACGATGAGTATGCATAGAAAGGCGCCGAATAGGGCCACCTGAGCCCTTGAAATCTCTGAGGCATATCCTATTGCTGCCCGGATCCTTGATGTGAAAATCTCTCTCCGAACCCTCTCTCGTAGGAAATCCTTGATCTTTCCGCCAAGACCCCCGACAATTGACATGCGTGATGCCTCGATCGAATCCCGACAATATTCAGACAAGGTCATTATAAATGATGCGCACTCAGAAGAGGGTGATCGTGAGAATCTCAGCGACACATCTTGGAAGATCTCGCTTTGCCAATCCCTCGCGAATCAGGGCGAACAAACCTAATATATCCGGCATACGAGACTGAGAGCGTTGCGTGGAAGGATATGAGGGATCGAAAAATTCCTCCCATTGGGATTGATTCCTTCCACGAGATCTTTTAACAGGCGGATAGGAGTAAATTCGCATTCTGACACCTACGGCACAGAAAATGGGTGAGGATCAACGTTCAGAGAAGTAGCTAGCAACCTCGACCTTCCGAAGATGGAACATCGGATCTTGCAGTTCTGGAAGGATTCAAGAGCCTTCGAGAAACGCGTATCTCTTAACAAAGACAAAGAGAAGTGGTCATTCATCGACGGGCCCATAACTGCAAACAATCCAATGGGCGTTCATCATGCTTGGGGACGGACCTACAAGGACCTCTTCCAGCGCTACCACGCCATGAAGGGGCGCGACCTCCGGTATCAGAACGGATTTGACTGTCAAGGACTGTGGATTGAGGTAGAAGTAGAGAAGGAACTAGGTTTCAGGTCAAAGAGAGAGATAGAGGCATATGGCATAGCGGAGTTCGTGAAGCGCTGCAAGCAACGCGCACTGAAGTATGCTGCATTTCAAGTGGAACAGTCGGTCAGATTGGGGTACTGGATGGATTGGGACGATCCGGACCTGCTGCGAAAGCTTGCGGACCTGCTGGATGAGCCGGAAAAGGCGATTTCGATTAGCAGAAAATCGAACTTAGTGACAGGGACTGCCGAAGAACTAATTGGACGGTTAGGAATGCCCGAAATCGGCGGATCTTACTTCACGCTGTCAGATGAAAACAACTATACGATATGGACTGCCCTCAAAAAATGTTATGAAAGAGGATGGATACGCAAGGGCACCGATGTGTTGCCTTGGTGCCCCAGATGTTCCACTGCTATCTCTGAACATGAGATAGCTACGGAAGGATATCGCCTACTTACTCATCATGCGCTTACAATTAAGTTCCCCCTCAGGGGAAGAACGAAAGAGTTTCTGCTTGTATGGACTACTACTCCGTGGACCCTCTCTTCCAATGTTGCTGCTGCCGTTCACCCCGATCTTGTCTACGTTAAGATTCGGAAGAACGACGAAATCTTCTACCTCGCAAAGGCTACTGTAGGCAGAACCATCTCTGGCAAACATGAAGCCGTAGACGAGATGTTAGGACGAGACCTTGAGGGCCTGGCCTATGAAGGCCCCTTTGATGAGCTCGAAGCGGAAAGGCGTTCCGGAGCCACTGAAGCCCACAAGGTGATACTCTGGGATGAGGTTAGCGAATCGGAAGGCACGGGAATAGTTCACATCGCCCCGGGCTGCGGCAAAGAGGATCTGGAGCTCGGTCGCCAGTACGGTCTACCAAGTCCGGCACCCCTTGACGAGTATGGGGTCATCATGGAAGGATTCGGATGGCTAACGGGGATGCATGTCTACGAAACGGCTGAACCGATCATCGACGACTTGAAGAAGAAGGACCTGCTCTTCGGAGTCGAGAAATATAGTCACCGTTACCCTGTCTGTTGGCGGTGCGAAAGTGAATTGGTGTTTAGGCTCGTTGATGAATGGTTCATCTCAATGGGAAGGAAGCTCGACAAGCCCTTGGAGAACCTGACGAAGGAAGATAAGCGCGAGAATCTCCGATATCAGATAGTTGATGTCGCCAAGCAAGTTCGCTGGATACCTGAATACGGTCTGCAGCAGGAGTTAGACTGGCTAAGTAACATGGATGACTGGATGATCTCCAAGAAGAGGTATTGGGGTTTGGCTCTCCCCATATGGGAGTGCACACAGTGCGGAGCATTTGATGTCATAGGCAGCAAAGAGGAACTCAGTAGGCGAGCTGTCAAAGGATGGAAAGAGTTCGAGGGACATTCACCGCATAGACCTTGGATTGATTATGTTAAGATTGCGTGTCCGAAATGTAACGCTCATATGTCTAGGATCTCTGATGTCGGAAACCCTTGGCTCGACGCGGGAATAGTTGCCTACTCAACCCTCAACTATCGTCATGATCGAGACTACTGGCAGAAATGGTTTCCTGCGCACCTAATCTGTGAATCATTGCCCGGTCAATTCCGGAACTGGTTCTATTCTATGCTGGCTATGAGCACAGTCATGGAGGGACGAACTCCTTTCCTGACTTGCTTCGGCCATGGCCTGGTGCTGGCTGAAGATGGAAGGGAGATGCACAAATCATGGGGAACCGCCATCTGGTTTGATGATGCCGTTGAGGTTCTGGGCGCAGACGTGATGCGTTGGACATACTGCACAACTCGTCCTGAAGGAAACCTCTTATTCGGATATGGTAAAGGAGAGGAAACAAGGAAGAGGTTTCTGATTCCTTTATGGAATGTCTATAGTTTCTTTGCGACCTATGCGCGACTGGATGGATGGATGCCTAAGAAGCAGGCAAACCGTCTCACGTCAATTGACCATTGGATTCTCTCGAAGCTACAGGCACTCGTCTTGGATGTTACCGGTCGTTTGGATGACTACGATCCGGCTGGCGCTTCCTCGGTGCTCGGCACGTTTGTAGACGAGCTGTCGACATGGTATGTCAGACGGTCTCGGAGAAGGTTCTGGAAGAGTACTTCCGACGCCGACAAGGAGGCGGGATACTACACTCTCTACACATGCCTCACGACGCTTGTGAGGCTTCTGGCCCCGTTCATTCCATTCGTGACTGAAGAGATCTACCAGAACCTTGTCTGCAGCATAGATCCCGCGGCTCCCGAAAGCGTGCATCACTGTGAATGGCCGGTCGCAGATCGATCGCTCATGGACGAGAAGCTTATGAGGAGCATGGATTTGGCCGTCACGATCTGTGGGTTAGGCCGATCTGCAAGAAGCAAATGCGGAATGAAGCTAAGGCAGCCCCTCGCAGTCGCGAAGATCGTTGCCAGCCCCGAAGTCATCGAAGCTGTTCGGAGTCTCTCTGAGTTGATCAGAGAGGAGCTGAATGTCAAGGAACTTGATCTAAGAAGCGATAGAGAAGATTTACTCGAAAATGTCGTAGAGCTGATTCCAGAAGTCTCAGGAGAGAGGCATGGGAAGCTACTGCCGAAACTGCGCGACACAGTATCAAAGATGGATCCGAAGATATTCGTTTCAGCTTACAAGGAGAACACTAAGGTCGAGGTAATGGTGGACGGGCGCCCCGTTACCGTATCCCCCGACGAGATCCGTATATCGACTGAGCCGAGAGAGGGATGGTTCGTCGTCGAAGAGGGAGAAACTCTTGTTGGCGTTGAGAAGACGATTCCAGAGGATTTGAAAGTGGAAGGACTTGCGAGAGACATAGTTCGCCGAGTACAAGATCAAAGGAAGAAGGCAGGGTTCAACATTGATGATCGAATCGTCATCTATTATGATGCAGGGCCCAACAACCTTCGGGCATTTTCGACCTTCGGTCGATATATCGAGGCTGAAACCTTGGCGGATGCGTTGAAACGCGAAACTCCGCCTACAGGGTCTCACATAGCTGAATACAAACTTGCTGGAGAGAAGCTAACGGTGGGACTGGTTAAAGTCACTAGACCCTCACGTAGTTCGGGCTCCGTGACCTCACGCGGCGTATAGGGCGGGAAGCAAACATTGCCGAAGAGGCTCGGCCTCATCGTCAATCCGATCGCCGGACTAGAGGCGTAGCACTCGCCTGTCAAGCGGCAGGGTCGGGTTGAAGGGTACTGACGGGAGCGATACCTTAGACGAGGCTCTGAGACGAGGAGCAACTCCGATTGCTCCAAGAAGAACGGTTGAGGCATTGGTGGAGCTTCAGACACATCGCAATCACGTTGAGATCTTGACATGTTCAGGGGAAATGGGAGAGACTGAGGCTAGAGCCGCCGGTTATGTTCCAGAAGTAGTTAACGATACAGCTCTAAGAAGGACAACCTCAGAGGACACAAAGCGAACAGCAAAGACCCTTGTAGAGAAGTCGGTTGACCTGCTTCTCTTTACTGGCGGCGATGGAACTGCAAGGGACATCTTGGATGCGATCGACGGAAAGGTTCCTGTGCTTGGCATACCGGCTGGAGTCAAAATGCATAGCTCTGTTTTCGCAATAAGTCCGTCTCACGCAGCCAAGGTCACGATACGGTATCTTCAAGGCGAGCTTCCGATCGAGCAGGCCGAGGTGATGGATATTGATGAGGTGGAGTTCAGAGCAGGGCGTTTGTCAGCAAGGCTGTATGGATACATGAATGTTCCGCGTGAGCCCCTTCTCATGCAAGGGATCAAGACGGCCACGGCTCAGACTGAGGACGAAGTTGAGCAGCAACGTGCGATCGCCAAACACGTTACGGAGGAGATGCGTGATGAATTCTATGTCCTTGGTCCGGGGACGACTGTGAAAGCTGTCGCCGATATGATTGGAGTAGAGAAAACGTTGCTTGGAGTCGATGTTGTTTGGAGAAAACGACTCGTTGCGAAAGATGTTGACGAACGAAGGCTACTTGAAATGATTCAGAATCACCCTGCGAAGATAGTTGTTACGCCGATAGGTGGACAGGCCTACATTTTCGGTAGAGGAAACCAACAGATCAGCCCGGATGTCATAAGGAAAGTTGGCCGAGAGAACATAGTAGTCGTTGCTACAAAGAGTAAGCTGCTAGGCCTGCCACATAGACGATTGCTGGTTGACACAGGAGATAGAGATTTAGACAGGCAATTGCAGGGCTACATCAGAGTCGTCACAGACTATAGAGAAGAAACGGTTATGAAAGTGGAATAGTTCACTTCACCTGAGTCCTCAGAAAATCTGCATAACTCTTTGAGTCGAGCAGGTTCTTGAGTTCAGCTTCAAGGTTTGACGGTTTGATAACGGCTATCCAGCCGTCGCCGTAGGGCTGCTGATTCACGAGCTCGGGAGTATCCGCCAGCTTCGCATTTACTTCTGTAACTTCGCCCGATATAGGAGCGAACACATCGGCAACAGCCTTGACAGACTCAACAGAGCCCAACGACTGGGAGCGGACAATCTTAGCACGGACTTTCGGAAGGTCTACAAAAACCACTTCATGAAGAGACTTCTGGGCATAGTCGCTAACTCCAATTCGACAGTTACCGCCTTCCAGCTTGACCCATTCATGTTCCTTCGTGTAGTATAGGCCTTCAGGAACTTCGTAGTCATTCACTTTCAAAGTCCGTCACTTTGACGCTCGGTATGAGCACCCTACGTGATATATTACTGATTCGACGCCCATTTTCTGGGCTGCACTTCTCCACAATCATCTCTGAGTTCTTTGCCATCCGTACTTCGAGGTGTCGTAGAAAGGAAAGCCGGTAACTTCTGCCTGCAACTTCTTACCACGCACATTGATATCCAACCGCTCTCCGGTCTTTGAGTACTCTCTTGGAACATAGCCCATGGCGATCCCTTGACCTATCGTAGGGGAGAAGGTTCCGCTCGTCACCTTTCCTAGAACGCTGGAACCCTTCAAAATGTCGCACTCGGCCCTGGGTATCCCGGCCTCAAGCAGTTTGAGTCCTACCCTGACTTTCTTTGGTCCGTCGGCCTTTTCCCGGGCGAGAACATCGCGACCTATGAACTCGCTCTTGGTAAGCTTGACCACAAAGCCCAATCTGGCTTGAAGTGGAGTTATTGATTCCGTTATGTCATGGCCGTAGAGACACATACCTGCTTCAAGTCGAAGAACATCGCGTGCCCCCAAGCCGCATGGCTGTATACGGGAAGCCTTGCCATGGTCGAGTATTGCATTCCACATTGTGACTGCCTTTGAGGGTTGCTCTACGGGAGAGTCCCATGTGAATACCTCGAAGCCGTCCTCTCCAGTATAGCCGGTCCTAGTAACGGTCGCCTTGATACCGTCAAGATTCACGTTTCTTCCGCCGAATCGAGGGATAGTGGAGAGGTCTTCACTGCACATCTCTTGAAGGACTTTCTGAGCGTTTGGGCCTTGAACGGCGAACATGGAGACCTCATCAGAGACATGGTGTATCTCAACTTTGAATTGCGTTGCCTTGGTTCTCAACCATGAAAGATCTTTCTCGCGATTTCCGGCGTTGGGAATGATTAGATACTGTTTCTCCGCCAGTCTGTTGACGATGAAGTCATCGATTATGCCTCCATTCTCGTTGCACATCACAGAGTAGTGTGCTCGACCAACCTCAAGAGCTGCGACATCGTTCGTCGTAACGTAGTTCAGAAAATCCGTTGAGTCGTCTCCTGATACTAAGGCTCTACCCATGTGGGAGGTGTCGAAAATCCCAACGCTGTTTCTAACGGCCTTGCACTCCGGAACTGTGCCTTCGTACCACAGGGGCATCTCGAATCCTGCAAATTCGATCATGTGGCCTTTCCGGACGTGAAAGTCATACAAGTGAGTTCTGCGGAGCATTGACGACTACCTCGAAGAGGCCTTGTAGGGATTTCTATTGATCATTGGAAACGCGATATGCGTAGTCCCTATCGCCTTAGATTTCTCATTTCGCTGGTCGGAACGATCTTGATGGCATCTGGGTCGAAGCCAAGTTTCCTTCCGCATTTGGGACATACTCCGTTGTTCCTCTGAATGATCTCAAGGGGCGATTCGAGTTCGAAGCCGTCGTAGAGAATTGTGTTGCATCCTGTGCAGAGTATCTTTTGGGGCATACGCTCTTCACGTTTTCCGAGCGCTATACGGAAAGCTGCACCATATTTTAACCTTGTTTTGATCGTCTGTGAATTCAGAGAATATGCGGCCTTGGAAAGCCGTCACCATCCATGTTCGTCCAAGATTGTCAGATATGCTTAAGTTTGTGCTGTCCTTAGTCTGTGGGCAATTCGGCTGCGGATGACACGTGCTCAAGGCCAGGCTCAGCAAGATCTCATGGAGATTCAAGAGGTTCTTCGTCAATCTAGGCTATAGGTTCCGGGGGGCAGGGATACCCCGAGCCAGAGCGATGAGGCCGTCCACGACTCTACTCGTTGCCGCGATGATTGTCTTCTCTGTCTTCATCTTGGCCGGCGGAATCTTTGACATCTTGGAGAAGCCTCTTGCGCTCATGCCAAAAGGGTCAGGATGGACGTTCCTCTATAGCGGTAGCATTCACATTCAGACTCTGAACGAAAGCATTCTGGCTGGCCTACTATATTTCCTTGGAGTGCTGGGCCTTTACCTGCTGCTCAGGAGTACGCGTTTGGTTTACAACCCAAGACAGGCGTATTTGATGCTCATTCTCGGCTTGATGGTTACACTCATCGCGGTATACTACTGCACTTCGTTCTTATCATCGAAACTGGGCTTCTAGTTGGGGCGTCTACCAGAAGTTCTTCTTGATTCCTAGAAGATAGGCTATAATGTTAGCAAGCAGGTGAATCGCGGGGGTAACAAGAAGGATGAGAAAGATCGCTCCTCGACTGAGTCTGTGGAAGGGATATAGAATCAGAAGTCCACCGAACACGAAGTCAAGTTGATCCAGTAGCGGCAGGGGATATCCTGGGGGAAGCTTCAGACGCCTCTTGATGAATGCTCCCACTAGATCGCCTCCCAATGCACCCATCGAGATGAGAGCGCCAAAAAACAGAAGTTCCACTGAAAGTAGGACTCCCATCGCAGCAGAGACTAGGAGTCCAGCGAATAGGCCGCTTAGGAATCCCCTAATCGTCTTATGAGAACCGAAGATCCTCTCGCCGTCAATGAAGCATCGCCCAAGATCAATTGGGGCTCCTCCCCCAAATATCGCTGGAACGGAGTTGGCTGCATAGGAAGGAAAGATGAAGATGAGCGCCGAGATCACATCGCTTAAGGTTATGACTAGTTCCAAAGAGAATGACTCCGTCGTGAATGTTTCAAGGCCGCAGAGATACCCCCGAATCTGTGACTTCTTCCAAACCTCTCTCCGTGATCCTCAGGAGACAAGATGTTAGTGGAACATTGGGCGACGAGTGTCGCTCAAGCAGAGCTGTCTTGACTGCCGAGTTCGCAGTCGATACAAGTTTCAGTACAACCCTACACCAATAGGTAAGTATACGTCTGGCGACGAGTTCGGTTTCGTGCCCACCGCGAAAAGGCAGGCCGTGTACTTGGCTTGTAAGGAGAACCGCGATGCGCCTCACGGCGGCTAGCTCTGCAAGGTAAGCAAGTT
Source organism: uncultured Candidatus Bathyarchaeia archaeon (assembly GCA_964521355.1). Lineage (GTDB taxonomy): Archaea > Thermoproteota > Bathyarchaeia > 40CM-2-53-6 > JALHTG01 > JALHTG01. Next base: position 8,445 of record CAZFRJ010000012.1, read on the forward strand.
GCCTATTCAGCTCCCTGTTCTGGGCGAACACCTTCTCTGTTGATCCCAGAGATGAACGATAGAGTGATGTTATGGTATCCACCACTACCATTCCTGTGCTTCCTGTGACGTAGCTTTCTATCCCCTCAACGAGAGAAGTCTGCTCCGAGAAGGTTTCGGGAGCGAACACAACAATATTGTCTGCGACCTTCTCCAGTTGGTCGCCGGCGAGTTGGGCAAAGCGGTTCTGGGAGAACGATCTATCTGCATCGACGTATAGCACTTTGAGATCTTTTTTTGCACTCTCGACTGCACATTGAATTGCCAGAGTGGTCTTTCCAGTCGAGGCCTCTCCATAGACAAGGCTAACTTGCGAGGTTGGAAATCCTCCATGGAGCATTGTATCGATTGATGAACATCCGGTTGACATACTGTCTGGTCGAGACCTCAAGTGTGTTCCAGCTTTGCCTTTGGCCATATCTTGCTTCTGAGATTAGCTTAAATGTGTAAGGAGCGTTCATGGACGAGGCGCACCATGGCAAACATGACCTTGGCTGCCGGAAAAACCCTACTGGTTTCCGGTCCTGCTTCACTCAAATTGGTTGAGGGGGAGGCGACGGTGTTAGGTGCGCCTGTTGAGAAAGAAGACAAGCTACTCGTGAGAGAGGAGAAACAAATACCGGTCGAAGCGGTTACCGACAGTGTGATTTGCACTTCGCTAGGGAGTGCCGCTAGTATGACGGAGATTGAGGGCAGCTCCATACCTAGCTCATGGAAGAGCTTTGCTGAAGCGGCCTTGGAAACAGCTTGTCCGAAGATACTCGCGATAGGAGATGTAGACTCAGGAAAGAGTACTCTCTGCACCTACCTCGCCAATGTGCTATTAGACGAACATCCAAACGTCTTAGTGATCGATGCCGATGTAGGACAGTCTGATATTGGTCCTCCGACAAGCATCGGGCTTGGAGTGGCCGACGGATATCTTCTCTCTTTGGCGGATCTCGACCCGGTTTCGATGTTTTTCGTGGGACACATTAGTCCGGCTCCTGCTACGGACAAGGTAATTCTGGGCATAAGGAAGCTCGCGGCATTGCGCTCGATCGATAACACCCCCATTATTATAAACACGGATGGGTGGGTGGCCGACAGCGAGGCCTGCGCCTTTAAGGCCAGAATGATCCATGAAATCTCCCCGGACTTGGTGGCAGTAATCCAATCCGACGGTGAGGCGGATCCCATAATGGAGGCGACAAGAGCTACTGCGATTAGAGTTCAATCTCCATCAGTCATAAGAAAGAGAACTAGAGACGAGAGACGAAGACTGAGAGAACTGTCTTACAGGAAATATCTAGCGGATGCTGTTACTCGGCACATTGATTTCGATAGAGTGAGGTTGAGAGGGGGCGAGGTCAGAAACGGCAGGCTCTTGGCTGCCACTCAGAAGCTTCAGTCAATAGTGGGCATTCTAAACGACGACGATCTTCTTCTCGGCATAGGAATATTGAATGGCGTTGAGCAGAGGGCGAGAGTTCTGAAGATCTACACTTCCTTCAAGAGGCCTGTGAACACGGTCGAGTTTGGCTCAGTCAAGCTCAGCGAGGATGGAAAGGAGATTCCGTATCCAGTATAGCCGAACTGCAAGAGGACAGGGAGACAGTAAGCGCCGAATCCTTTGCGTTCATATACCTATTGAGAGAATGCTCTGTTAGGGTTGCAATGTCATTCAAAGAGAAGAGCGTCGAGAGGAATGGAAAAGTCTTCTATCTGAGAATACTTGAGCTTAGCAACGCCATTCTGGCCTTCTTCTATGAGGGAAGCATGAAGCTTGGAACCCTTGCCATCGCATTACCGGGGCCCGGAAACGGCCAAGTAACGACCTCCTCAGTGTTGCTGGGAGGAAAGTCTCTCTTGTCGGCTAGGGCCTTGGCTGAAAGGGTCGCAGGATCCTTCAAGAAGATGAGCCTTGCCTCGGTGCATGCGGAGATACCTGAACCCGAAGGAATCAGAATCGCCGCTGCTCTTTTGGATGATCTTTCCCGAAAGCAGTAGAATCAGTATGATACTTGCGAAGAGAGCGATGGCTTTCCCAAGATATCTTCTGAAGCTTTCATTACTGTGTCCCGATGCTTCTGAACCGTGTAGACTCGGATTATGTTCATGAAGACTCGCATGACACCTATTATCTGTGAGAGTTCAGTCACGCTGACTCGCACCTTCTTCCCTTCTCTTGTCTCTTGGAAGACCGGAATGTCCATTGGTTCTATTTCCATAGCGTAATGGTAGGGCACTGAGGGCAGAGATGGAACATCGATGCATACCTGCTCAGGATCCACTTTGGCTTTGCGCGCTATCTCCTGCTCCATCTGTTTTCTTACAGCGTCATTGGTGAAGACGCTCGACATGAGCTCGTCCTTCGCGAAGAAGGTCTTCTCATAGGAGCATTTGATAAGCCTCCGATTCTCGACATCTTCGATGAATGGTCTGGATTTCTGACAGGCTTTGAGTCGAGACCAAACTGAGTAGTCGTCTAGGGCGAGGTACTCGTCTGGGGTTCGGAAGGATAGAATCTTCAGTTCGGGCTCAGCCATCTCTATTGCTTTTTGTATCATTATTTGTGCCGCTCTGGATGCCCTGTGGAAGTATATTGCTCTGAAGGATTCGAGTCGACCCAGTAGAAAGGTCTCAAGCGTCGGGATTGCTGTTGAGTTCACTGCTAGGTCTCCGTCCAATACGTCCATCGTGTAGATGAGTCGGAAGATGTCCACCGTGCCATATCCGGCACCTGTGTGGTATGAGTCTCTGACAACGAAGTCCATCTTGTCTACGTCCACGGAGCTTCGTATGACTTGGTTCATGAACGGCCTCTCGCCATCGGTCAGCTTGCCGATTGCAAGCTTCCCCATCTCGCTGGGGTCTACTCCCTCCTTTCGCAAGGTGTCGGCGAGACTCGATTTCGTGATTATCCAGGTGCCCAAGTCTTCGTGCGTCTTTCCTAAGACCTGTCTCATTGTAGGTTCAAGCAGGTGAGAAAACGGGCCATGTCCGACATCGTGTAGTAGGGCAGCTATCTTGAGCTTGGTAATGTCTTCAGGTTTCAGTTTCACAGGTAGGCTGGATGCCAACGTTCCTGCAAGATAGAATGCACCTAGGCAATGCTCGAACCGAGTATGATTGGCTGCAGGGTAGACGTATTCTGCGCCGCTGAGCTGCTTTATTCTGCGAAGCCTCTGAACAGCCTTGGTGTCCAGTATGTTCTTCTCTGACTCCTTCAGTCGGATGTAGCCGTAGAGAGGGTCTTTTATGAACCCCCAGAAGGTGGGTTGGGTTCCATATTCCGTCATTCTTACTCTTCCTCAATTCTCGCAACGTGGAGGGGATGAAGCGCATTCCGGAAGGTTTCTCAAATCAAGCCTTGCTCGTTCAGCATAATATTGCTTCTGGTTTGAAGATAGAAGCGTGACAAGTAGCCATGCCTTGCTACTTCAACACCTACAGTGCTTCCCTATTCGGTGGCACTCGGACTAAGGAGCCTTTTGTCTTTTTAATACGGCTGGATTGTACAGATAAGTTCGGTTTATGATGGTTGGGTATGGGAGCCTTGTCGGCTGGCGGAAGGGGTTTCTTCATAGTCCTAGAAGGAATTGATGGATGTGGAAAAACTGTTCACTCCAAGGAGCTCTGCGAAGCGCTGAAGAGGCTTAGCTATGATGTGGCCTACACGACCGAACCAAGCAAATCTCAGATAGGGCGACTCATAGAGTCGGAGTTTCTCCAAAAGGCCAAGGTTTCTCCTCAGGTTGAGGCTTTGCTATTTGCT
>CAZFRJ010000013.1:0-3040 GCA_964521355.1 uncultured Candidatus Bathyarchaeia archaeon
GCTTTGCGAAGACCTATCATTTTCTCCTTTGCTTTCTTTCCTGCACGGAAGTAGCTGTCGGCTTCATCTTGGGGTCTTCGTGCAAGGCGTAAACCTACGACGGTCTTCTCTATTTCGAGATGCAGGATTCCCTTCTTGAGATCTATAGACTTGAGTTGAATCGGAACGTTTGCTTTGGCGAGCGATTTCTGGACCTCAGATAGCACTTGCTCTGAGCGAAGTCCTTTCTCTTTCCTCTCCAAGACTTCAGCTTTGACCCGTTGAACTTGATGAAGGTTCTTGATGATCAGTTGACCCTTGAGGTTGTTCTCTTCAATTGCCTGGCTTAGCTCTTCCAGCTGTCGTTGCTGCATATCTCTCACGCGAACTAGCTTCTGCTCATCCTTCAGGACTTCGTCTCTCTTCTTGCCGACTGTAGTTCGACGAGTCAGTGCGGCAAAGTACTCGTCTGCCGCATCATTGAAGGTGGCACATTTTGTCTGGGCGCCGTGCTCGTACGACCTGAAAGAGAGAGGAGCTATGTCAAATGGCTCTCCACCGTCGCTGAGAACAATCGCAGGGGTCAAGCTGCTGCTTTGAAGTTCCGACTGCAACTTGCGCATAGAGTCCTGAATGGTGAATAGATCTTGGCCTGTAAGCTCATTTGCAGGGAGATCCTTCAATCCGGAGCGAAGCAGAATCTCCTTTGCTAGGACTCCTCCTATCGAGAATGTCATGACAAGGGCTTTTGTTGTCGGGATTGAACCGAATCCTTTGACTCGTGACATGCCGTCCAGCAATTGCTTGAATGGATTCAATCCGGAAGGGGGCGCATGTTTGAAAATCTCACCCTTAACGATGTTTCTGTCTCGCATCCGGGCGAAGGATAGCGCCAGCGAAATCCTTCCTGACCCATCCACGACCACGAGGTTACCTCTTCTGAAGAACTCCACAATGACTTGGTATGTCTGTTCGGCAGCTTCGACATCCATCGTGACCGTTCGCTCAAATTCGTATTGCTCAATCTTGATCAAGCGTCCTCCTCTGAGGCGCTTTCTCAGCGCCATACAGAATTGCGATGGCTCTCTGGGAATCTGAACCTCGTACTTCGTAAGGTGAATTCTTCTGCCCACTTCAATTATGAGGTTGAAGCTGCCTGGTCGGAATTTGAAGAGAAAGGCCTTACTGTCGATTTGATAAACGTTATCTACGTATTTCCCCTTAATGAGGGGTTCCAGCTCAAGGATAATGGCTGCTATGTCTAAGCTCGACATCTCAAGCTTCAAATCAGCGAATCCTCCCCCAGGGGCTTCCACCCTTCAAACTGTAAGGCCCTCAAGCATTGTCTACTGGTCTAGGGTTTTGCTGGCCATAGTCGCCGCACTGATATGCTTTGCCCTACGCCTCAAAGGAGAAATGGGCATTGCCGTGGCTTTCATCATCTATGCGGCGTCTCTCCTCGCGTTCAGATACGGTCTCAAGTACAGCGAAGAGCAGTTGAAGGGAAAGTATAGATCTGCCTCGCTGGGATCTGGCACCTTCATCTTTGTCTGGGCGGCGATCTGGATACTCCTGTTCACGCTCAGCCCCTATTGAGCTGCTGAAGAAGCCCTCACTACTAGGTTCTTTTCAGCCATCTTTCTGGATTGCTGGCTGCGCCACGGCCTGAGCTTACCAACTGCTCTCACGAAATCGGCGAGCGCTGAGAAGTATCCCTTATCATAATCGGCGTGAAGCGAGCTTTCGGCCTGCTGACCAAACTCCTTCTTCAGAGCCTCAGCATTCTTGCCAGAGAACTCCATATTCGCCAAGTACAGGTACTTGTCGTTGCTGGATCGATAGGTTAGCAACAGACCCTCAAGGGCCTTAAGATATCCTGCTTCATGCTGTGACCGTCCAGACACCTGCTTGATCTCATCCAGCTTCTTCTCAGCTTCACCCAGCCTCCTCTCTATTATGAATTGGAAATACTGGGAGACCGCGTTCCTCGATCCCTCAACCATCGCTACCTGCGCCTTTTGACCTCGTCCTCTTCCGTAATATCCTGAATGCCCTCCCCAGTCACCTTAAAGATTCTCTCACCTTCAGGCAAGTACGGGCTCGACACCAGCCGAGCGATCCTCACAGGACCACTCGCCGTCCTCCTCAGAAAGATCCGTGTATGACTTGTGTGCGCGACTACGTGGCCTCCGACCGGTTCAACGGCCATGGCAAAGAACTGGTCCGGCTTGGACATTACCTGGTTCGTCACGACAGCGACTGCGTTGAATGCCCTGGAAAGCCTGACGAGTCTGTGCATATGCGCGTTCAGTTTCTGTTGGCGTTCGGCAAGCATCTCTCTGCCGAGATACTCGCTTCGAAAATGCGCCGTCAGCGAATCCACAATGATGAGGCGGACATTGTTCTCCTTGATAACCTTGTCAGCCTTCTCCAAGAGTAGGATTTGGTGATCGGAATTGTATGCTTCAGAGTAGATTATCTTCTGCGCCGTTTCCTGTGGATCTAGGCCGAGAGGTTCTGCCATCCGTATGATCCATTCCGGTCGAAAAGTGTTCTCGCTGTCTAGGTAAAGGGCCGAACCGTTCAATCCTCCTCTCTCAAAGGGGAGTTGAGCGTTTACGGCGAGTTGATGGCATAAAACAGATTTTCCAACCCCATATTCGCCGTAGAATTCGGTTATCGTCTGGGTCTCGAGTCCTCCTCCCACCAGCTCATCGATCGCCTTGCTCCCCGTTGTCAAGCGCTGGACATCCTGTCTCATCTTGATTAGCTCGTCAGCCCTCATGAATGTCAAGGCGATGCTGTTTCTGGCTTCAGAGATTATCTTTGCCGCTTGTTTTTCTCCGATTCCTGCAGGAACAAGCTCTTTGACAGTTGCGATCGCAAGCGACTCGACCGTTTGGAAGCCCAGCTCGCGAAGTTTCTCAGCTGTGGCTGGCCCGACTCCCGGAATATCTTCTATGGTTTCGTATTTTCTCAGTTCTCCGGGTTCATCGTCTCTCTCTTTTGCTTTCTCTTTCTGATCTGCCAAGAAGGCTCAACACCAAAGACTCAGTTGAGT
>CAZFRJ010000013.1:3140-5617 GCA_964521355.1 uncultured Candidatus Bathyarchaeia archaeon
CAAGACACAGGTATCATTTTGTTCTTTGTGACTGTGGGAAGAGACTTCGGCGACTTCTCCTTTGTCCCAGAGGCCTTGCGTGCTGCTGTGAAGACAGCTACTGTGGAGGTGCCCCTGAGACCGAATGCGGTCCACCCTCTGACAAGAAAGAACAGCGGAGACAACACGGGCATGAACATGCCTTACATCAACTGGGACATTAGCGACCGGGACTACGTTGAGATCACTGCCATGCCCAAGGGTGCGGGATCAGAGAACATGAGCAGTTTTGCGATGCTGACACCGGCGGAAGGCGAATCAGCTCTCAAACGATTCGTGATTGACCAAGTGATCAAGGCAGGCGCACAGCCCTGTCCTCCAACCATCATCGGTGTCGGAGTTGGAGGTTCAGCTGACATCGCTTTGAAACTCGCGAAGAAAGCGCTCCTCAGATCAATAGGTATGCGGCATCCAGAGCCACAGACCGCCAATCTTGAGAAGGCGATTCTAGATGCGATAAACATGACTGGGATAGGGCCCATGGGTCTAGGCGGAAGATTCACTTCGCTAGGTGTAAACATCGAGTACGCTCACTGTCACACGGCCAGCTTGCCCGTAGGATTGAACATGCAGTGCTGGGCTGCAAGACGGGCAACCGGACGCATTCACAGAGACGGAACGGTGGAGATGGTGAGCTAGGGAGGGAATCAAATGGCGACCTTCAAGTTTAGGACACCTGTCAGCGAGTCCGATGCTAGAAAGCCGAACATTCGAGACACAGTGTACGTTAGCGGAACGATGATCACCGCGAGGGATCAGGCTCACAGACGAGCACTTGAGCACGCCAAGACAGGCAAGCCTATTCCAGTCGACTTCGAGGGAGGCGTCATATTCCACTGCGGGCCAATAGCCGTCAAGGAGAAAGAACAATGGAGAATAGTGGCTGCTGGACCGACAACAAGCACGAGAATGGAAGCCTACGAAGCAGAATTCATCGAGAAGCTGAAGCCTAGGATCATCGTGGGAAAAGCTGGCATGGGCGCCAAGACTGCCGAGGCAGCAAGAAAGTTTGGCGCCATATATTGCGACTTCACGGGAGGAGCAGCCGTTCTGGCTTCACAGAAGATAAGGGCAGTAAAAGGTGTTGAGTGGTATGATCTGGGTATGCCTGAGGCACTATGGATTCTGGAGGTTGAGGAATTCGGCCCCATGACCGTTACAATAGATTCGCATGGAAAGAATCTCCACGACATTGTTCAAGGCTCAGCTCAGGAGAAACGCGCCGAGATTCTGAAAGTTCTAGGAGTTGCATAATGGAACTCGACTAGGCTGCGAATCTTATATATGTGCAATAATGGGGTAGCAAGCCGACAACGAAATCTGATGGCTAGGTGTGAACTCGAATGTCCTTCGAAACGGTTACGACCGACGTTCTGGTGATAGGTGCCGGCGGAGCGGGGAGCAGAGCCGCGATAGAAGCCTCGAACTACAATGTGCAGGTTACTCTCCTCAGCAAAGAGCTGCTAGGCAAGGCCCATTAAGACCGCAAGAGCGCTTGGGCAGACTTGCATGGCTGAGGGAGGAGTCAACGCCGCCCTCGGAAACGTCGATCCAGAAGACAATTGGGAGATTCACTTCAAGGACACAATCACGGGAGGAGCTTGGATCAACAACCAGAAACTAGTCGAGATCCTAGTTAGAGAAGGCCCCGAACGCATATTCGACCTTGAAGAATACGGAGCAGTCTTTGATCGGACACCTGAAGGAAAGGTTGCTCAGAGACCCTTCGGCAAGCAAAGCTATCGCAGAACATGCTACGCATCTGACAGAACTGGCCACGAACTCATGGCGACTCTGACCGAAGAGGTCAGACGCCGGGACATAGACGTGACCGAAGAAGTATTCGTCACAGACCTCCTGATGGCGAACAACACAGTTGTCGGCGCACTAGGAATCGAATACAAGACAGGAGATTTCCTCGTTTTCAAGTCGAAAGCCACAGTCCTAGCAGCTGGAGGCACAGGCCGAATCTACAAGATAACATCAAACGCAGCCCAGGACACGGGCGACGGATACGCCATGGGCTACCGTGCTGGAGCGAGCCTCATAGACATGGAAATGTTTCAGTTTCACCCAACCGGAATGCTGACTCCAGAGTCAGTTCGAGGGGTGCTTGTAACCGAGGCAGTTAGAGGAGAGGGCGGGATACTTACCAACAAGAACAATGAACGTTTCATGAAAAGGTACGCCCCGCAAGACCTTGAGCTGGCTGCTAGAGATGTAGTAGCCCGAGCCATCGCAACAGAGATTCTTGAAGGGAGAGGCACTCCTCGCGGAGGCGTTTACCTCAACGTGTCTCACGTAGACCCACACATCATAGAGGAACGCCTGAAAACCATGTTGAGACAGTTTCTAGATACAGGCGTGGACATACGAAAGGAACCGATGGAAGTCGCTCCGACGGCACATCATCAAATGGGAGGCCTTCTCGTCAATGA
>CAZFRJ010000013.1:5717-11754 GCA_964521355.1 uncultured Candidatus Bathyarchaeia archaeon
CGATGGAAGTCGCTCCGACGGCACATCATCAAATGGGAGGCCTTCTCGTCAATGAAGAGGCGGCAACTGACCTCAAGGGATTGTGGGCGACAGGCGAGGTCGCGGGAGGCATCCAAGGCGGGAACCGCCTGGGCGGAAATGCTCTGCTCGACACTCAAGTCTTTGGAAAGAGAGCTGGAGAAAACGCTGCGAAATACGCCAAGAGCAACTCGGGCAGGTCTATGGACCGTAGAGACATCGAAAGGAAAGTCGAACAGGCACAGAATTTCCTGAAGAGGAAGGAAGGAGTAAGACCGATCCAAGTCAAGACAAAGCTTGCCCAGTTAATGTGGGATAAGGTCGGCATCTTCAGAACACAGAGCGAACTTCAAGAGGCGATTTCTGAGATTGAACGAATTCAGAAAACCGATGTGCCCAAGCTGTGCGTCACGGGAAATGGGACAAGATACAACCATGAGTGGATCGAAGCGCTTGAGGTTGAGAACATGATCCTTGTGGCCGATGCCATTGCGAGAGCAGCGCTCATGAGAGAAGAGAGCCGAGGCGCGCATTACCGAACGGACTTTCCGAAAACTGACAACAAGAATTGGTTTGTCAACATCATGGTGAAGCAGGAGGGAAGCAAGATGAGCTTCAGCAAGATGCCTGTGACTATAACCCTTCTGAAACCGGGGATGTAAGAGAATGGCTGAGATGATAAGCGTCAAAATCTTTCGGTATGATCCGAACATAGACAAGGAGCCGCACTACAAGACCTACCAGATCCCATACAAGGAAGGAATGATGGCATTAGACGCACTGACCCACGTCTATGAGCATATCGATGGCACACTTGCATATCGCTGGGCATGTCGTGCAGGCCAATGCGGATCCTGTGCACTCATCATAAATGGAAAACCCAAGATAGCCTGCCGAACAATAGTAGAAAGGGGAAAAGACCTCACCCTGACACCTCTTCTGCACTTCCCGATTGTCAAAGACCTAGTTGTAGACCTAGAGAGAGGCCAGCGAAGAATTGAACGAATGCGCCCGTTCGTGCAGAGACTCAAGAAACCGTCCAGACCGGAGATACTCTCCGCTGAAGCCATTAACCCAATAAAGGAAATCCGCGAATGCATCGAATGCTGGTCATGCATCTCGGCATGCCCCGCTGTTGCTGAAGCTTGGCAAGACTTCTCCGGCCCAATGTTTCACGCCAAACTGGCACGCTTTCAATTCGATCAAAGAAACGTGGAAGATCGCGTGAAGTCCGCCCTGATGGAAGGCCTATACAAGTGCACGACTTGCAGAGCTTGCGTGGAAGCATGCCCAAAGGAAATCAACATTCCTGAAAAGGCTATTGAGAAGATGCGAGCCATCGCCGCTAGGACCGGGCTGGGACCCTTACCAGGACATGAGGAATACACAAGCAGAGCAATCAAGTTCGGCAGAAGCGTCGACAAGATAGGAACCTCGCTTCTCGAGATGGTCAAGACAGGCTATGCAGCAAGGGTCAAGGACCCGAAAGACACTGTAGGCTACTTCCCCGGATGCCTGACAGACTACAGACTTCAGGAGATCGGCAAGCTGATCATAGAGATTCTTACAAAGAACAACATCGAGGTCATTGTTCCTGCCGAATTCACCTGTTGCGGATCACCTCTCATAAGGGCTGGCCTAGTTGATGACGCAAAGCAAAACCTCGTACCAAAGAACGTGAAGATCCTTGAGGAAATAGGCGTCAAGACTGTTGTTACAGGCTGCCCCGGATGCGGCATGACGATAAGGCGGAACTACCCCGATCTAATTGGAAGGGAGCTCGGTTTCGAGACAATGCACTTCGCACAATATCTGACCAGAAACACGGACATGTTCGAGAATATGGGAGGAGGAGTCAGCTTCAAGGCGACAATTCACAACCCGTGCCACCTGAATAGAGGACTGGACGCACCGAACGATCTGGAAGATTCAGTGCTAAGAATACCTGGCGTCAGAATCGTCGGGACGGAGGAGAATGACAGATGCTGCGGCGCGGGAGGAGGAGTGCGAGCAGGAGAGCGCTCGATGTCCATGGCGATAGCTCGACGGAAGGGGCAATTGATCATAAACTCAGGCGCTGAGGCATGTGTAACACAATGTCCCTTCTGCTACATCCAGATACGCGACATCTTGAAACAGTTAGGATACGAGCAGATTCTAGTTTACGATCTGGCGGAATTGATGGCAAAGTCCTATCGCAGCGAGAAGATCTAGTCTTCTTCTGCCGCCCTGCGAACATGTAGGTGATGAAATAGACATGGGATATGCTGATACGCCGATAAGCCCAGAAGATGCTGAAGAAATCATAGAGGAGATACAACGAGCGTATGGGAAGGTTCCGGTGGTATTTCGATCCTTTGTTCCCTCCTTGCCCGACCTCTTAAGGAAGATACCGGAATGTGCGAGGAAGTATACTCTGGGCGACTTGATCAGGTTCCTCGAAGCGGCTCATAAAGAGGGAAGAATCTAGCGCCTGCGACCCGGCTCAGACTCCGAGGGAGGTGGAAGGGTGAAATCCCGCTTCATCAAGAGCTGGGTCTCTTCCCTTGCCTACTTTATGATTTCGAAGGCGGGATCGCACAGCTACTGTGAGCTAAGCTTCACTCTTGCGATTCCTTGCGCGATCGCCTTCAATGCCACAGCTCTCCCTTCCCGCAGCTTGTAGTTGGTTCGAATGTCACCGTGGAACTTGTTCCGGGTCGACTTGTCTATCGAGCCGCGGACTGCACAATAGGCAATGTTAGCAACGCGTGTGGAACAATAAGCACATCTAATTCTGATCCCAACTTCCTTTTGACAATTTCGAAGGCTTCTTTCATGTCAGTAGCAGGAGTCATTTTCGCGTCTGCAACAATCTTCGGATCTTTGCAGCCTACGACGACCACGTCATTCTGTTCTAGTACTTTGGCCATGACAAAGGCTCGCTGAGCACCAGGCGGATATCCCGTGCGACGTAGATCAGCCAGCAAGGACGGGATATCCCTGGCGTTTTTCATTGCTTCGAGGTACCGCTGTTCCCCGACTCCTTTGCCGGCTCCTTCTTCGCACTGAGCGGGTAGAATGAAGACTCCGCCGGGTTTCACGACCGAAATTGGAGCAAAGAACAGATAACTGGGTGCTCTACTTGCTTGATATAGATTTGAATCCTTCGGAAAGCCTACACCACAGACAGCAACATCGTACTGTTGAGGGACTGGTACCTCGTAGACACTTCTAGCGAATGTCACCAGTTCCGAGAAGGTTGCTCTTGGCTCCCCGGCACGAACAGCCAGCATTCGCTTCTCGTCATCCATAACAACATTGATGATGAAACGCAATCTTGCCCGGCGGCCCGCCTCAATAACCGCCTCCTGAAAGGGGTTACCTTCGATCCGCCCTAACCTTGTGCCAGGATGATCGATCATATTCGGACCATGAGTGTAAGCGATCATTGCCTCCCCTGCAGCGCCGACAGCGACTGTCTTGGCTCCGCCGGAGTACCCGGCGTATTGATGGGGCTCAACTATTCCTGTAGCCACAAGCAGATCAGCTTCATAGGCGATCTTGTTGACAGACAACGGTATTCCGCTCTCGGTCGTTCCCAGATCAACAAGCGCCTCTAGGTTCTGGGGCTCATGGTCCACTACGCGGTAACGTTCCACTACGACCTTACCCAGTTTTTCGATTTTCTCTTCCATCGTACTTGGCCGGTGCATTCCTACGCCGCACAGTAGCGTAACGTCTTCATCGCGAACTCCAGCCTGCTCCAATTCGGCCAGCATGGGCGGAACAAGTTGATGGTCTGGACTCACTCGAGTAATGTCCGTGAAAACAATGCAGGCTTTGTCCCCTCTCTTGACCAATGATCGCATTGGCGGTGAATTGACAGGTCTTTCAAGCGCGGCCTTTATCGCCGTTGATACGTCTTTGATCGGCGGTCTTGACTTGGACACCGCGATCGTACCTTTCATGCCTGGAGGTAGTTCAAACTCGATCTCACGCCTTCCGTAAGGAACACGATACAAGGCCACCTTTCAGTCCCTCACCAACTAGACTGGATCGTAGAAACAAGAATCAACGTGTGCGATTTCCTTACAGGTCGTACTTGACATTCAGCTCCTGCCCAATTGCTCTCAAATCAGCTTCGACCTTGGCATCTAGGGGGACGCCCTCTTTGGTTCGGCGCTCTGCCTCCTCGTACTCCTTTTCTCCATGAATATAGATGCGGTCAGCTCCTTCAGCCTTCGGAGAGTTCTTCAGGCGACGAATGAGATCGTCCATCGATGATTTGAATCCGTCTACTGAACGAAAGGCTTCCACTTTGATGGTTCCGAAGAAATGACCTAGGTTAGCTGGCAACGGTTTACCTTGCGGCGTCTTGGGATATACAGTGTTTGCGTAAGCGGCGCCTGGGAGCACAGCGCTAAGGATATCGACCAAGAGTGCTAGGCCATATCCCTTGTGTCCGCTGAAAAGCTCTCCGGCCCCGCCCAGTGGCAACAGACCACCGCCCCTTCGAGCCCGGAAGTTGTCAAGCACGCGATGGGCATCTGCGGTAGGGATACCTTTCTCATCCGTAGCCCATCCTAGAGGCATGGCCTTCCCTTGGCGGTCATATGTCTCGAGTTTGCCACGTGGTACCGTGCTGGTAGCCATGTCCAACACAAAGGGGCGTTCTTGGCCAGTGGGAACAGCCATGGCTATAGGATTAGTGCCAAGCACAGCATGACGCCCAAAAGTTGGCACGACCAACACATCAGCATTAGTCATGGAGATCCCGATCATGTTGTACTCTAATGCCATCATGGCGTAGTAACCAGCAATTCCATAGTGGTTGGAGTTACGAACAGTCACAAATCCCGTACCATACTTCTTGGCCTTTTCGATTGACAACTTCATCGCCCTGTAACTGACAGGTTGCCCCAATCCGGCACCTGCGTCGATCAGGGCGGTGGTGGCAGTCTCACTGACAGTCATTTCTTCCGGATGAGCTAGCATGACCCCATCCTGTAACCCCTTCACGTATCGACGAAGCCGAGCCACGCCGTGCGAGTCGATGCCTCGCAGGTCCGCTTCCACAAGCACATCGGCCGTAATCTTCGCGTCTACGGCTGGCACATCCAGTTTCTCAAAGACTCGCACACAGAAATCGCCTAGAGGCTTGGCTTGAACTATGACCTTGTCCTCCATAACCGCATCAACTGATGATCAATTTTCTCGGCAGATTGATCATAGTCAATGCTTAAAGTATTCTGTAGAAACGACGTTTCCACGGTTTAGAATCCAATTCGGATCAATCGCGCTCTTTATTGCAGCAATGGATTCCAAGCCTTGTTTCCCATACATGAGTTCTAGATACGGCTTCTCAACGCCGTCGTCAAGGTAGGTCTTCTTTCCAACACCGTGTTCCGCTGTAATGGTTCCTCCCAGTTCAACCGCCCTCTTTGCCAAACGATAAGATGCCTTTTTCATTTGATCCAATTCAACGGCGGATCTCGGCAGGAAGTTGAAGTGCAAATGGAAATCCCCTATGTGGCCAAAGATTGCATACGCGACCTCGGTCTTGGAAGACCCTCGCACAATGTCAATCCTATCAGCCAATGATTCGTGGTCTTGTTCTGACGGTTGAGTCTCAGCATTCGGAGACGTTCCGCTTGCGGGTGGACTGATTCCTGCACGATCTTCGACGAATCTCACCTTTTCAGGAAGAGTCAAACTTTGAAAGATCTTGCTGTCGTACTGCGAACCAAGATCGGCCAACACTCTCGTAGTCTGGATTTCCAGTCCAACTTCTACATGAAAACGCATCATTTCACTGAATCTCTCAGCAGGCACCGCTATGTCCGTAGCTACTTTGTGTGTACCCTTTGAGCGAACATAGTCGTTGATGCCTTCAGGCAACGAGTGTCTTATTTCTGTCAGTTTCTCTTTGTCGCGTTGATCCATTGGAAGCCAGCTATTGATGACGTGATGATGCTCGAACAAAGTGTTCCATTGTGAGAGGCAATCGTAGAGTTTCTCCTCCTTGATTGCTTGTTCA
>CAZFRJ010000014.1:0-7452 GCA_964521355.1 uncultured Candidatus Bathyarchaeia archaeon
GAATATTCGCCAAGACACAGCCTCCAATGATTATCGGCTCAGTTTCAATGTTCACGATTGCCGCCGGAGCTGTCCCGTACTTGCGTAGCCCGTATATCACATAGGATCCAACAGTGCTTCCCTTCCCTCTGGGGAAAACAAGCACCTTACCGCTAATGCTCCGACCTTCAAGCTCATGACCGGTCTCTATTACGATACCACTCCGCGGGTTGACGCCTCCGAAGAACGACATAGCCTGCCTAGTCACTATAGCCTCTCCCGCTCCAAACCCGTCAACGACCCCGCGGCCGTCCATTCTCAGTCTACGCGAGTGCATATTTGATGCACTCCTTCAAACTTATCAGACAGCTTTCCACCCGGTTCAACGATCTCAGATAGTGAGCAGCTTTGCAAGAATTCGTGACAATGCCATCGATTCCCATCTCCCTAATCGGGGAAACGACCATGCATGTGTCGCACACCACCTTGCCACCTGCCTGCTCGATGGTGCCAACGTATCCGTGTTGTTCGGCAGCATCGCGAAGGTGACGCGATGTGAAGCACCATAGCTTCTTCATTGCCTTTCTGCCGGAAACGAGGTGGGCAATTAGCCTTAGCTCTTTCAGACTTAGGTGAGGGCATCCTAAGCAGATATGTTCAAACTCCTTCTCAGATGAAAGCGCACGATGGGTCTTGAGGAGCTCCTCTCTGTCTACGTCTATCGCCTCATGCTCTTCTCTCTTGTCAGCCCTTTTATTCATTGAGAACATCGGGACTGATCCGGATACTGCCATGCTTGCACTTAGCGCCTTCAATTGGTCGTATGAAGGGGCTCCGTGGAGGCTGTTGATCCTTGGAATATGGGATCCAACGTCCCCGCCAATCCAATATCCCAAGAGACCATAATCAAGATCGTTCTCTAGCTTGCACCTTACCTTGACAAGGTGAGTAGGTGTCCTTTGCTCGTCCAGATGCATTCCGTAGAGCGGCGACTTACCCAATATGGCGCTTGCCAGCGCCGTCGGTCCACCTTCTCTGTTAGTGTAAGCTCCCAAGACTGAGTTGGCGAACACAACTGCTGACGATTCTGCCCACGCGACATGTTGCCCTCTGAGGGACGCACCCTCAGCGGAGTAAGGTATGCACGTGCATGTAGGCTGGATCTTCATGTTGCGAAAGCATCGCATTATCTCAAGCTGTTTTTGAGCGAATTCCTCGGGAACGCCTAGTTCACGCCATCGGGTGAGATCCATTCCCGCCGGATTCAACATGGCCCTGACCGTGGCCAATGCTCCTCTTGAGCTGAACTCCTTCAGAAACTCAAGGCCTGGTTCTCCAATCGTCTTGTAAGAGACACCAGATATCTGGGCACTGCGGACTCTGATCATACGCTTAGCTTCATACGCGTCCCCGATGGCCACCAGCAGTTTCATCGAAAGCCTTCTAGCCTCGCCCTCCTCGCCATCAAGAATTCGTTCCTCTTTCTTTGTTATGAACACCTTGACATCTCTCGCTATTCGGGTATCCGTGCCCTTTCGAACTTCTCGCGGCTTCTTGAGAGGGATATGGTTGCGTCCAATCCCATCTTTGCGCCGATCATTGTTTCTTGATCTGATGAGGGATCCAGTGACGATGAGCGAACATTGTCGATGGTCACGAGGCCTTTGTCTGATCTGAATCTGGTTGCAATCGCCCACTCGACTTCGCTGGGATCGTTCACATCGATGTCTGAATCCACTATGACAACATGCTTGAGCGATGGATGAGCGCCAAAAGCAGCAAGAATCGCGCTCTTTCCGTCCCCTTCCGTCTGCTTATCCACTGAGAGGACTGCATGAAGCCATCCACATCCTCCTGGTGTAAGAGACACGGCTCTCAACCCTGGGATCGTTGTCTTCACAACACTCCATATTCGAGCCTCGTAGGGTAGCCCCATCAGCAGCTTATGCTCAGCCCCGGCTGGCAATAAGCCTTGGAAGACGAAGTCTTGCCTATGCATCATGCCCACGATCTCGACTATCGGTTGCTTTCGCACAATGTCGTAGGTTCCCGTCAGGTCAACGAAAGGGCCCTCGTTGACTTCTTTATCCAGGAGTATTCTTCCTTCTAGGACGACTTCAGCGTCAGCAGGTGCATGGGCTGTCACATTTCTGCACTCGATAAGTGTCATACGGTCTTCCATCAACGCGTTCGCAACTCCAAATTCACTGACGCCGAACGGTGCAGGTGAGGAAGCAGCCACCAGCAGAGATGGATGTAGTCCAATCGAAATGGCCACATCCAAGGTCTTCATACCGTTCCGTTTCGCAAGCTCACACAGTCGATACAGATGCCTCGGAACTATTCGTATGGCAAGGTGTCGGTCATCGAGAACCATCATCCTATGTATAGATACGTTTTCTACTTCCGTGTCCGGGAGTATTGCTGAAACGATCGCTGAAGTCAGGTAAGGGCCTGGATCCCTCTCGTAATGGGTCAAAATGGGTAACTTGCTGAGTCTTGGCGCCCCTTGGATTTCGGCGACAGGGCCGTCGTTCTTGACCTTTGGTGCCAATGGTGACCCTATTGACTTGATGATCCTGTCGTAGACATCTCCTTCATCAATCTCAAGAATTGATGCCAGACGCTTCTTCGTGGCACAAATGCCTGCCACTACTTTATTGCTGAAGCCATCAACGTTCTCGAACAGCAGAGCTGGCCCCTTATCAAATTTCCTCATCAATCTGGAGATTCCGTAGACGGTTCCGACAGGCTCGGCCACACTCATGAGTTCGTTGTGAACTTTTAGTTTCTCGACGCAGTCTCTAAGATTCATCTTCGCCGTTCAATCCTTCCTATGACTTCTGCCACTCGCTTGTGGCATGTTTCCAATCACCTATTTGAAAGCGTTCCCTTATCCTACATGGTGGTCATTGGAAAAGGCCTCAGGCTCAAGGGCATCGAGCATTCCCCAAGTATGTCAGTCCTACCTTGCGCGGACGTATCCCTTAGGCCCAACGTATCTCTGGCTTCTTCAGAAGCCCATACGCCAGAGCCGTTGTTCCCACCATCGCCAAGACTAGAGCCACGTAGGTCGCAGTGTAGTCTGTGAAGGGTTCCTTAATGATCCTTACATATTGGTAGCGTACGTTTAGCAACACATTCTTCTTGACAGCAGAGTAGTAGTTGTCGAACACGAAGAAGTAAGTATCATTCCTCGGAGTCGCAAAGCTGAAGTTGAATTTCGTCTGGGTTTGAACCATTTTCACAATGTACTGCACGTCCGGCTGTCGCTGCTTCCAGTTCTCAAAGTTTGCACTGTCTAACACAAGGAAGTCGATGCTGCTTGCCTGGCCCGCAATTTCGCTGGAGACTGCGCCGTTGCCCGCAACGAGTGTCGACGCCTCGAACCGAACATCATGTGCCCAGAAAGACCCGTTCTTCACGTCTCTGCCAACTTGGAAAGTGTCTGCAACAGTCCTAGGAACATCCCTCAGATAGGTTCGCCCCCCGTACAGCGACGTAGCGAAGCCGAGGAGAATCAGCACTACTCCTACTGTCATAGGCTTCGCCTGCAAGCTACTCACCGATACGTTCTCCTAGATTGGTCCGCAAGCCTAAAATGTCTTCCTGATAGCGACATCTGCCTATGTCTCTTCAGATCTCACCTCGGTGGTAGCTCAAGGAGACTCCATCCTGAAGATACGCAAGGCATATGCTGGAGAAAATCCTCATGAATCCCTTGCACACGTGAGCGCTACCTGAGTTGAGAGTCATCGCGGACTTGCATATTCATTCTAGATTCAGCCAAGCCACAAGTATGAGCATGAACATTCAGGAAATCTCAACCTATGCACAACTCAAGGGTTTGGGGCTGGTCGGAACCGGAGACTTCACCCATCCTGATTGGAATGCAGAACTGAAGCGAGAACTAGAGGAAGTGGAGGACTCGGGGATATTCCGGCTGAAGGACTTCAGGTCCCGGGTTCGATTCGTGATAAGCGGTGAGGTCTGTACCGTATTCGTATCTGACAACAAATCAAGAAGGATTCATCACGTCGTGTTGGCTCCGGATTTCGAGGTCGCCGATCAGATCAACGATAGGCTTAGGAACTTTGGCGACATCAAAGCAGACGGGCGCCCGAACCTTTCAATGCGCGCTTCCGAGCTTGTGGAAGAGGCGACATCAATCTCAGGTGAGGTCTTCATCTTCCCGGCTCATGTTTGGACACCTTGGTTCAGCCTATTCGGTGCCATAGGGGGCTTCGATTCTCTCGAAGAATGCTACGAAGATCAATCCGACAGAATCCATGCCGTTGAGACAGGGCTGTCATCAGATCCGCCTATGAACTGGCGCCTCAGCTCTTTAGACCGCTTCGCAATAATCTCGAATAGCGACTCTCACAGCGCCTGGCCATGGCGGATCGGCAGAGAGGCTACCGTGGCAAACCTGCCTGAGGTATCATATTCGAAGCTGGTATCTGCGATATCGTCACGAAAGTCCACGGCGATAGAACTTACGATTGAGACTGATCCCGCTTACGGGAAGTATCATTGGAGTGGACACCGGAAGTGCGGCATCTCCATGTCCGCAGAGGATGCTAGAGGAATTCACAACGTGTGTCCCAAGTGTGGACGGAAGCTGACAAAGGGTGTAGACCTGCGAGTCGATGAGCTTGCAGACAGGCCAGCTGGATTCGTGCCTGATGAGGGATGCACGAGTTTTGTACATCTTCTTCCTCTTCATGAAGTGATTGCCGCTGCAATGGGAAAAGATCAACCATCAGCAAGCTCAGTTTGGGAAAGGTACAATCGGTTGCTTGAACGCTTCGGAACAGAGTTCAATGCGATGCTTGACGCCGAGGAGAAGGATCTCGCCGATGCTAGCGATCCTGAGATCGCAAATACAATCGTGAAATTGCGGAAAAACTCGCTGGCTGTGACACCGGGGTATGATGGAGTCTATGGAAAAATCGACCTTGGAGCGGGCAAGTCAGACGCCCCTCACACAGTCACTAGGAAAAAGCTCCGTCTTGAGGACTACTTGTAGTAGGCCTTGAAGTATTCGTGAGCGCAGAGGGAACGTATCTGCGGGCCTGGGAGCGGTCTTTCTCTGTACGAGCCTCTTATGGCAAACGGGGACATGTCTGCGAGGAACCGATGCTTCTAACCTTCTAGCTGAAGAACCATTGGTTCATCCGTCTTCGGCGGCGCTACGGGGGCGGGTTTCTCGGCACTCTCCGGTGTGGGCTTCTCTATCTTTTCCATGGCCCTTGCTATGTCCTTCTTCTCCTCAATCAGGGGCTTCAGGTTTGGTTCTATTGCATCGCACGCAATGCCTAGAGCATTGTCATCGATTATTCCCGCCTTGTACTCCATCTTGACGTTGACTAGAAACCTTATCAGCTCGTCGACTTGGCGATCGATCTGTCCTGTTCTCTTCTTGAGGCCCTCTACAAGTTCATCCTTTCTTCGTCTCAGCTCAGTCAATGTGGCCGAATGCTTTCTGCGAAGTTCCTCATAGATGTTTGCGGGTATTTGCTGATCTCGCAGCAACTCACCCAGTGCCTGGATCCTTCGCGCTACGCGATCTAGTTCCTTCTGGATAAGCTCTGATGACACTTTCCAATCCGGAATAAGCACAACAGCGCCTCTGTCAATCACTATGTGGTCACAAGAGTACTGTCCCAGGTTTGCACTTCCATGCTCAACCTGGAGTGCCTTAAGTTCACCAAAGTCGTCAATACATAGGCCTATGATTCTTCCTATCTTTCTGCCATAGGTGTCCCTCAGATCTCGACCAAGAAAGCTCTTCAACTCCTCCTCAGAGACATACGACAAAGATTTTCCACCTCCTCTCAATTCGTTGAACTTTCAAGGCGGACGGAACGTTGTCTCTTCGGTAGTAGTGCTGGGCAGTTCAGGAAACCTCTCCTTTACTTGCTGCTCAGCAAAGGCCGCCGCCTCTTCCATTATCCGCTTTGCCTCTCCGGAAGGTTGATCTCCCACAGAAAACTCGCCTGCTGCCTCTCCGATGTCGAGAACCATAGAAGCGAGCGATTCGTCTATCTCAGCGAGCTTCAGGGAGACATCAGGCAAGACATGGCTCAGCCCCGATCGAACGGTCGCGACAACACCCTTCACAGGAGCCATGGTATGGGCGATGTCTCCAAACTCTCTAACTGCTTCCAGCCTTAGGACAACTCTCTCCAAGGCGAATTGACTGTTGAGAGAGATCTTGGCAATCTTGCGAATCTGTGCACACTCCTCAGCGTAGATCTTAGCTCGCTGGAGATCATCTTGCTTGACGGCTGCTATGCATTTCTCGTAAAGAGACTTGTCCCGAGCCTCAAGTTCGGCAGATGCTCTTTCTATTCTGTGCAATTGTACACGCAGCTTGTGCATTGTCTCTGTAAGTCGCTGCCTCATCGGTGTTGGTGACAGAGCTTCTCTCAGCCTCTCTTTCAAAGATCTTCGTTCACGGAACACTATCGAACCTCCTACAAACGACAAGTCATCAAGAATCTTGGTCGCATGATCGGTATCTCGCGGCTTGCTATTCTTGCCAAGGTCAAGCTGTTCGTAGCCATCACGATTGTTCCTTTGTGGAGATAGTGAATTCCCCTAAGCAGTGGAGTCAATATGTTGATGGCCGCGGTGTCAAGACCACCCGTCGGCTCATCCATCAGCAGCAGCGGTGGCTCCGTTACCAGAGCGCGGGCAATCGCAACCTTGCGGCGTTCTCCGACGCTTAGCGCAGCTGGGTAGGCAGAGGGCTTCTCTGCGAGCCCGAGGAAGTCAATGATCTCCTGAGTTCTACGTTTCCGCTCAGCTTCATCCACCTTCTGAATAACCAACGGAAGTTCTATGTTCTGGAAGACGTTTAGACCGGCCAATAGTTGCGATCCTTGAAAGACTACACCTATGCTCTGTCCTCTGAACTCTGTCAGACTATCGTCATCCATTGCTGTTACATCTTTTCCCAGCACGGTGACGCTCCCCTGTGTGGGTTTCTCTAGACCCGCTATTATGTTGACGAGAGTTGTCTTGCCAACTCCGGTCGGCCCTGTAACCGCCGCAAACTCTCCCTCTGCGATCTCGGTACACAAATCGTTGAACAAGCAAATCCTGCCAGAGTCTGTTTCGAATATCTTGGTCAGCCTCTCAATTGTTAGAATCGGCTTGTCGTTGCTCATTGTCTCAAAACCTCCCCGATCTTGAGATACGAGAGCTTCCTCGCTGCCACCAGCCCTCCGCTCAACGATGAAACTAATGAGGCTAACACGGCGAATCCCACTATCTCACTTGACAAGAGCGAACACTCGGCTGTCAGCATTGCCGTGCCGTATCCAATTGCGACACCTAGAACGCATCCACCAATGGCCAACTGCGCCACGCGTAGGAAGAAAGCCTGCTGAAGGCTTGATCGCTTAGCACCGAGAGCCCTCAAGATTGCCACTTCTCTCCTCTTGGATGCCATTTCCAAGGACATCG
>CAZFRJ010000014.1:7552-11420 GCA_964521355.1 uncultured Candidatus Bathyarchaeia archaeon
AAGCTGGTGACTCTAAGCGCCTGCGGCATTGTGGCAATCTGTTTCAAAACGCTGTCCCGGTCTGAACGGTTTCCGACAGTGCCGGCGACGTAAACCTGTTCAGGCAGGCCCAGCTTCTCAAAATCCAGATCGACAATGTACCGCTTAATGATGCCTATCTGTCTAAGCTTGTTCACTCTATATGCAACGACGTTTGGATGTAGGCTAAGCTTCTTTCCTATCTCAACAAACGACGCTCTTGCATTCGAGCTGAGCTCCGCAAGTATTCTCAAATCAGTCGCATCTAGACTGGACATGTGGGTCATCCTCAACTAGCCACAAAGTCTTCCGACCATCTCTGGAATCTGGCAAGGTTCTGTTCAGAAACGGTTCTTCCACGTGACGACACTGCTTTCACGAAGTCGGCCATCGAGATCTCTCTGGGCTTTGCCGTTGGATCAGAGTCCGCGCGGGTCTCGAAGAATTCTCTTACGACCTTCATCTGAACTGCTTGAAATATGTCTCGGATATCGCTTCCTGTTCGTCCTTCTGTCAGTTGCGTGAGTTTGGCGAAGTCGACATCCGTTGCGACTCTCAAGTCTCTAGAGTATATATGAAACATCTCGAGTCTTGCGTCGCCATCTGGAAGCGGAACATAGATTCTCCTCTGAAATCTTCGTATGAAGGCCTCGTCTAGTGCCCAGGGCTTGTTGGTAGCTCCGATGACGTAAACAGATGAGTGCTTCTTCTTATCTGCAATCCCATCCATCTCCTTCAAGAATTGGTTCCTAGCTCGGACCTCTCCGCCGACTTCATGGCTTCTGATGCCCATGATGGAGTCGAGTTCATCGATGAACATTATTACAGGGCGCCCCGCCTTGGCGGCGGCTCTTGCGTCCTGAAAAAGCTTCGCAACGTTCTTCTCCGATTCGCCTAACCACTTCGACACTATTGACGGAGAGTCAATACAGTAGAACGTCGCATCGATCTCGGTCGCTATCGCGGCAGCGAGCATAGTCTTCCCGCAGCCGGGTGGACCGTAGAAGAGTATTCCCCTAGCCCATCCGAGAGGAAACAGATCAGGTCTCTTTGACGGGTAGATTATCGATTCTTCGATCGCATGCTTCGCATCATGCAGATTTGCGATGTCCTCCCATCCTATGTCAGGTCTCTCGATTACTGGAGCTCGTTCTGTTCTCTGTTCAGTCTGCTGGCTTCGAAGTGAGAGATCAGAACCATCGCCACGTTGCAGGTCAAGGACTCTTGTTCCATAAAGTTGTGCTTTCTCAGCGTAGACCTTGTTTTGCGGTGTCCCAGGATAGAGTTCGCACAACTTGAGAAGTATCTCGACTGCTCTCTGATACTTCGCGACTGCCATCCCCCTTGAACCTTGCTTGTCTAGGGTTATGGCCTCAGCCACGTTCTTTGCGGCCAGTCTCTCTAAGTCCTCATACGCCATGTGTTTCACCATCGGCCTCATCGTTATCCGTGAAGCTGAACCGGTCTTGTCACTGGAGAACTATCCTCCGTTCTTTGCGAAGTGCCTCTACGGCCCTAACCACATCATCCCTTTGCACTCCCAATGCCTTGGCGCACTCTGTAAGGTTCAGCTTGCCCCCTCGCCTGACATTGCTCCTGATGTACTCATAGACTCTGGGGGGCAATTCTTGCTCTTCGGGATCTGGGCCTTCTACCAGGCCTTCAGCCTCTAGTGTCGCTTCCTCTTTGGTGGTCGAAAGGGTGTGCAACGGCACCGTGTCAGCAAGAGGACCGTCCTTCGATTCCTGTGCTGTCTCATGCCTAGATGTGGCTGACGGGAGTTCTGGAAACTGCTTTCTTATCTGCTCCTCTGCAAAGAAGCTAGACTCCTCGAAGATCTTTCTCGCCTCTTCGTCTTGAAGAACCGTCTCGCTGTCTCTCTGACGTATCATCCCAGTCTCCTTTACGGTGTCGTCAAGAAGCGAGTGAACCGCATCAAGTTCGCTTGCAACTTCTGGGATGACTCCCTCTATCCTTCCTCTGGTCTCATTGACGACGCTCACTATCGGTAGCATTTGAACTAGGATCTCTCCCAGCTGCTCCACAGTCTGGAGCCGAATAATGGCTCTCTCCAATGCGATTTCGCTTTCGAGGACTATCTTCGCCATCTTTCTAATCTCTGCACATTCAGAGGCATACAGCTGAGCCCGGGGGAGATCCTTAGAAAGCTGAGCTGCGATGCACTTCTGAAACGTGTCGTGATCTTTCTTCTGGAGTCTGAGAACTGTGTCCTGCAATTTCTGATACTGAGCGTTCAGCCGATGTAACGCATACAGAATCCTCTCTCTAAGTGGCTTTTTCTTTCCTCGGATTCGCTCAACGAAGGACGAAATGGGGGCTACCTCTTAGAGGGGGATGCTTCCAAGAACTTCGGAAGGAGGAGCCTTTCTGTCCCAGAGAGGTTCTCTTGAGGCGGCATCTTGTTGGTCGGCGCGGGTCGAAACTGATCATTGAGACCAGAATTCCTTAGTGAGATAGTGTTCCTCAGCATTTCTTCCACATCACGCTTTGCAGAGAAGGCGCGGCCAAGACCTTTCTCGATAGAGTCCGTTGCTATCTTGTACGCTTGTGGATCAATTTCACCCGCGGCCAGTTGCATCTTATTGTTTGCTAAGAATGTCTCAAGTTCTCTTATCTGTTGATCCAGCCTTGTACTGACCGAAGCGAGCTTTCTTGTCAAAGCTTCTCTTCTTGTTTCAAGCTCATTGAGGTTCAGGTCATGATTCCTACGAAAATCCTCGTATATTTCTGGTTGAATGTCACCTTGCCTATGAAGGTCGGACAGTGCTTTCAGCCTGCGCAGGGCTAAGTCAAGCTCGGTCTTGAGGTTGTTTGCTTCGAGTTTCCACTCGTCGAGGAGCATGATCCCCTTATCATTGATAACTATCTGAGAGGGTTGACAATTCACAAATTGTCCATTTCCAAGTTCGACCTCAATCGAAGTGACTTTGTTTCTGACATCTGTTGAGATCCCCACTATTCTTCCGATCGTTGCTCCATAGCTGTCTGAGACAGATCGGCCCAAGAGATCCTTGGCGAGATCCATCTGCATGCTCATTTTCGGGCAACCCTTCCTCGTTTCTACGTAGCTAAAGGAAAGGCTGCGAGGAGCGTTCTTGGTCGACTTGAACCGGTGCAGGAGCCGGCAGTTCCGGGAACTTCTCCTTCATTCTTTGCTCAGCTATCGCGCTGGCTTCAGTCAAGATTCTCTGGGCTTCTTGACTCGTAACTTCCGGCCTGTGCGCGGCGCCCGTGGCCTCCCCTGCTTCGACGACCATGTCATTTAGTGTCTCTCCCACCAATCCTAACTCGTAGGATACTTCGGGCATGACACCGGAGATCTGTGTTCTCAGGGAGTGGATGACCTTGGCGACAGGTGCCATATGGAATGCTATATCTCCGAATTCTTGGACGGCCTCGAGCCGGAACATCGCTCGCTCCAGTGCAAGTTGACATTGAAGAGTGACTTTGGCGATCTTTCTTATCTCCGCGCATTCTTCTGCGTACATCGACGCTCTTGCATTGTCCTTGGTAATCTGCGCGTCAACACATTTCTTGAATAGCTCCTTGTCTCTTTGTTGCATCCTCAGGCTGGCAAGCTCTAACTTGTTCTGTTGCGTCTTAAGTCTGAACACGGCGGCAGTTATCCTGTCTCGCATCGGTTTGTCTGACGAGCGAATCTTGCTTTCGATTCGTGTGAATAGAGGCTCCCTATCATTTCTCTCCCAATTCTTGATCACGAAGTCTAGCTCCTTGCGTTCCATTCTTGTGCAGAGCACAAGTCAGGTTGTGATTGAACCATGAACTTCGTGAAACCTTTCAAAGTTAGTATAAGAAATATGTCAAAAAC
>CAZFRJ010000015.1:0-11197 GCA_964521355.1 uncultured Candidatus Bathyarchaeia archaeon
GATGAAAGCACTTTGGCTTGCTGCAGGTATTGGTAGAATTCTTCATTCCTCCTTTCTATTTTCCGTTTTTTCTTTTGCGCACTACCTCTTTCCGTATGGGATGGCGTGCGCTTCCTCCCACAATCGACGACTAAGCGCCAGTCCACTTAAAACTCTTACCCTCCACTTGACGCCCTGACAGCTGTGCTCTCAGCACTTGACCGTCTTGGGGGGCATCAATAGGTGCGAGTTGTGACCCTAGGTCTGCTTTTACATAGGCCCCCTGAACCAAGCATAGATTGTTGACTTGGGCAGACGGCCGCATACTTAGACACCACTACGACGCGACGGGCCGAAACGGCTGTGCTCCATCGCGGATGTGCTACATACCGTAGAAAGTATTCGGTAATCGTTCTTGTGGCTATGAAGAGACACTCAGTATACCGCTTGGTGGATCGCGGCAGATGAGGCGAGGCGGGCCTCTAACCTGCGTTGGGCACTCTGCTACTGCTGTCTGATCTCATGACGTTGTGGAATGTGCTCAACTCACGGGACAGGCCTGTGATCCATGGCAGGTCAATCACTAGAGTGTGACAAGGCTGCCGTAGCTGCGGTAGGTTATGAAAAGTCTTATAATGGTTGACTTTGAGATAGACGTTTTAGGTCGTTCAGCCGAACGGCTAACAAAGAAGGGAGAAAAGAAAATTGTTTGAACCAGGACGTGTAGCGCAACTGTTTCTACTGATAGTTCTCTGCGCATTCATCATATACTTCGTTGAGACAGCAAGACGTGGAAAGATGCCTAAGCTTCGCAAGCTTCCGGGCCTGGACGCTGTGGAAGAGGCTGTAGGAAGAGCCACAGAGATGGCTAGGCCTGTAGTTATCTCTACGGGGATTGGGGGCCTGACCGATGTCACCGCCCCGCAGACGATCGCAGGGCTTAGCATGGTCGGATACGTGGCGAGGCTCTGCGCTCGGTACGGTGCGAGGTTGATTGCTCCTGCGAGAATGCCGTACGTGGTCCCTGTCGAGACAGAAATCATTCAGACCGCCTTCAATGAAGAAGGCAAGACAGAAGAGGCAGCAAGAGCGGGTGACATGGTGCAGTATCTCTCTGACTCTCAGTTCTCCTATACAATCGCATACCTCGGCATCCTCAGAAGAGAGAAGCCCGGAGCACACATTATGGTTGGAGGGTACTGGGCTGAATCTCTGCAACTTGCCGAGGTCGGCTTCACAGCGGGCGCAGTTCAAATCGCTGGTACCGCCAACACACATCAGATCCCATTCTTCGTGGCAGCCTGCGACTATGCTTTGATAGGCGAAGAGATCTACGCGGCGGGAGCATATCTCTCGAAGGATCCGGTCCAGTCCGGTAGTGTGGCCGGTCAAGACATGGGGAAGGCAATAGCGCTGATTCTCATGGTGCTGGGCATTGTACTGAATGCCGCTGGGGTCACCTACTTCTTGCAACTCCTACGATCTTAGAGGGAGACGCACATGAGTTTCTACAAGAGAAAGGAAATTCCGATACTGCTAACCACTTTCATCGCCCTCGTAATGATCTTCTCGACATTCTTCAAAGTCCCTGAGGCTCAAGATTTCGCGAGCACAATGCAGACATGGGTTCTAGTCATAGTCAACTTCACGGTGATTCTGGGCATTGTGATGATAACCAGAATGCACAAGGGACGCATTGACAAGAGGAAACCGGGAGACAGCAGCTGGATCTTCAGCGCCTGGCTAATTGTGTTGGTTGTCTTCTACTTCCTCCTTGGCGTCTACGGCGTGGAATCGTCGCGTTCTGCAACCCCAACCAGAAATCCTGCGTTCGCCTGGGTCTATACAAACATCAACGTCGCATTGGACTCCGCCATGTATTCAATGCTCGCCTTCTTCATATCCTCAGCCGCGTTCAGAGCTTTCAAAGCTAGAACGAAAGAAGCAGCTGTTCTGCTTCTCTCAGCAGCAGTGATCATGTTGTACAATGCGCCGGCAGGATCTGTCATATTCGGTCCTTTGGCAGAACAATTCAACGCCCTCAGTGAATGGATCTTGAATGTGCCGAACATGGCTGGTTTCCGGGGAATCCTAATTGGCGCCGCAGTCGGAGCCATATCGTTGGGAATTCGAGTCATGACTGGCCGAGAGAGAGGATACTTGGGAGCAGGTGAATAGACATGTCTTTCTGGAAGAAACTTGAGGCAGTTGACGTAAGACTGATCTTTCTCGTGCTGTGGATCGCAGTCGGCATACCGCTTCTGACTCCTCTATATCTACCATTGTCTATCAGCCCAGATACGGTGAAGTACCAAGCGGCGATCGATGCCTTGCCAGCAGATGTAGTAGTCGTCTTTGGCATGGATGTGTCTCCAGCTGGATATGGAGGAGAACTGGGGCCGCAGGCACGTGCAACAGCAACCCATCTCTTCCGCAAGCCAGTCAAGATAATCTTCCTGACCTTCTGGGAAACTGGAGCACCCTTGATAGAAGATGTCTGGAAGAACAGGTTCGTGGTTGATGCCATGAAAGACAAGAAGTATGGAGTTGACTACGTGAACTTGGGATGGATACCAGGAACCGAGACAGGTATGTCTTCGTTTGCAACCGATGTCTGGAAGACCCTTGAGAAGGGCGACTATAAGGGTACGAAGCTTGCAGACCTTCCACTGATGGCAAAGGTAAAGACAATAAGCGACATCTACATGTTGATCTGCATTGAGACTGGTACGCCTGGAGGCCCTGAGTATCTTCGTCAATGGCAAGCAAGAAATCCACAAATGAAGATGCTTGTCGGTTCCTTGGGTGTAAGCGTCCCTGCAAACATAGCATACGTGGCCGCGGGGCAGTACATCAGTATCCTGAGAGGTGGCAGAGGTGCTACTGAGTACCAGAGGTTGCTTGGCATCATGACAACTGCAGACGTGATGGGTTCCGACGCAATGACTATGTCACACGTTGTAGTGCTTGTGTTCCTCATAGTAGGAAACCTTGGTTACTTCGCGACAAGAAAGGCGAAACCGGCCAAGACTTAGGAGATGTGAAATATGACAACAGATTTGGCTACTATGCTGGGAATTTACGCCTACGCTCTGTTCGCTCTAGCAGCTTACAGTTTCACCTATCGAGACAACGTGTTCTTTAAACTCGCTGAACACACATACTTGGCCCTTGCTATTGGTTACACGGCTGCAGTCGGATACGGATACATAAGATTCACGGCCGTCGAACCCATAATCACCGGCAAGAACTTGCTGTGGATCATCCCGCTAGTTGTCGGCTTTCTATTCGTCTTCTTCTTCTCGAAGAAGTACTTCTGGCTCTACAGATTTCCCATAGCCATGGTAACGGGATCAGGTATGGGGCTCGCAATGAGTGGAACGATCTCAGCGCAATTCCTTGCACAGATCACAGCCACCATCGGCCTTCCACTCGTTGTCGTTCATCCAAAGCTTGGATTTCAGGCAATGGACACACTGAACAACTGGTTGATAATCATCATGGTCATCGGAACACTGGCATACTTCTTCTTCTCATTTGCACCTGAGACAGGACTCGGAAAAGCAACAAGCAAGGCAGGGCTAATCGGCCGATGGACGATGATGATTGCATTTGGCTCAGCGTTCGGCAACACTGTCATGACAAGAATGAACCTGTTCATCGGAGTCTACAAGAACCTCCTCAGAGACTACACTTCTTTCATCGGACTCGCTGTGCTCATATTAGTTGTCGCTACCCTTCAAGGGCGAAGAGAAAAGAAGCCTGAGTAGCAGTGAGGGCGCAATACGCCCTCGTGTGCTTCCCCCTTTTTTTGGGATCAATCCGTAAGAAGACCATGCGCCGCGGAATATGCGAATGAGTCACACAGGTATCCCTTTAAGCGCACGCAAAGCATCTCTAGCCGGTCATGTCATTGAAGCGAGAAGAGCCAGTCTTCGAGGACTATCTTGCCGGAGGCGCACTTGCAAACGTTCCATTCTGGATTTATCTTCTCATTCTAACCTTTGACACAAGTGGATACACTCAATCTAATGTCATTATCTTCTTCACGGTGATTCCAATCGTGGTTATGATCAGCGGCGGCTTTGCTGCGTCATATCTCCTGTGCAGGCGAAGCAGAAGACGCTTCGTCAGGATCGGCCTTTTGATCGGGGTGACTGCAACGATAATCAATCTGGTATTTGGCCTAGCCGCTTCTACACCTTCAACCTTCGTCGTGGCTGCTTTCTGCTTTGTAGCAGGAGGCACTCTTGCAGTTACCCTGTATCAGAGGCAGAAGAAAGGATCGTGACTTATCTGAACAAGATGCCGAGAGCAGTAGGACGTCGGTTGATCGAGTCAACAAGACATTTAAACTTCTCAATAGCGGTATGGCGTTTCCAGTTGAGGAGTCAGTGAATGGAAGACAAGGCCTCATCCTTGAAACCTGAACAGATGCATGTGATTCTGGCGACAGACTGCGGAAGCACCACGAGCAAGGCCAGGTTCTTCAAGAAGATTAACAATGAGTACAGATTCGTCTGTGCAGGAGAGGCACCCACAACCGTTGAAGCCCCCTACGAAGACGTAACGTTAGGTGTTCGGAACGCCGTCAGGGAAGTTGAAGAGCTGACAGGACACAGGTTGCTCTCTGAAAGTGGAATGATCGACTCAAGAATTGATGAGAAGACAGGGGTCGACCTCTACGTTACTACGAGTAGTGCGGGTGGGGGGCTTCAGATGATGGTTGCAGGCGTCGTCAAGACCATGACCGCCGAAAGCGCCGAGCGAGCAGCCCTCGGCGCAGGAGCCATCGTAATGGACGTAATCGCAGTCAATGATGGAAGGCGGCTCCATGAAAAGATCGATATGATGAGGCATCTGAGGCCAGATATGATCCTAGTCGCTGGAGGCACGGACGGCGGAGATATTGAACATGTCATTCAGACAGCTGAAGTGATCCGGACGGCGGAACCGAAGGCTCGGCTGGGGATAGGCTACGAGCTACCAGTCGTCTACGCCGGAAACAAGAGAGCGAGAAAACAGATTGAGGAGATTCTTAGCTCCAAATTCGCGCTTACTATAGTAGACAACATCAGACCTGTTCTAGAAATCGAGAATTCAGAGCCCGCTAGGGAGGCAATTCATGAGCTCTTCATGGAGCATGTCATGTCTCATGCGCCGGGTTACAACAGACTCATGCATTGGACGCCGATCCCCATAATGCCTACACCGGCGGCCGAGGGGAGAATGTTCCGCACCCTTGCTGAACGAAGGAACATAAATGTGATCGGGGTGGGCCTAGGGGGAGCTACAACAAACGTGTATTCAGTATACGATGGAAAGTTTGTGAGGACTGTCAGCGCTAACCTGGGCATGAGCTACAGCATCTGCAACGTTCTTCGTTCCGCCGGGTTACAGAACATAACCAGGTGGCTTCCGTTCGAAGCTGACGAGGTCAAGATCCGCAACGTGCTTCGCAACAAGATGATTAGGCCCACAACCATTCCCAGAACAATCGACGAGTTGGTTATTGAGCATGCTGTGGCTCGTGAGGCGCTTAGACTGGGCTTCGAGCATCATAAGCAGTTAGCCCGAGGCTTGAGAGGTATCCAAAGATCAAGAACCATCGCAGACATCTTCGACCAGAAGTCGTTTGTGGAAACATACATCGACATGATGCACATTCACATGATTGCAGGAACCGGAGGGCTGCTCTCACATGCTCCCAGGCGAGCCCAGACTGCCCTAGCACTGATAGACGGATTCCTACCGGAAGGGTTGACTAAGCTGGCTCAGGACAGTGTGTTTATGATGCCGCATCTTGGGGTTCTGTCAACCGTCCACCCGCAAGCAGCCCTCGAAATATTCGAAAAAGACTGCTTGGTCAGAATAGGAACGTGCGTTGCAGTCAAGGGCACAACCGGTGAGGGTTCTGAGGCCTTCAAGCTAACCGCAATAATGCCTGATGGCTCTCGGATTGAGAAGTCCATGAATTTCGGTGAAGTTGTCAGGATCCCTCTGGATGAACGAATGAGCATCTCAGCAGAGATCGAACCATCCAAGGAACTGGATGTAGGCATGGGACCGGGGAACAAATTGAAGGCCAACTTGGAAGGCGGGGTTGTAGGTGTGATCCTAGACGCAAGAGGGAGGCCGTTGGCCTTGCCTGACGAAAGTCATGAGCGCCGGAAGAAGCTGTTGCGATGGTTCTCTGCGCTTGACGCTTATCCTCAGACATCGCTTCAGAGGTATTCTCAGGATCTCGGGGGAAGCTAGGCATGGCACTCGCTTATACACCCGGGCTGAAAGTCAAGGCCTCGACCGTGATTCAGGTCGAGAGAAGGCTTCCCATTCCGGGGGAAGTTCTGGTGAAGGAGGGAGAGAGAGTTGAGTTCGACACTGTGGTCGCGAGAACTTCGGTGCCAGGAGGCGTCGAAATAGTCAAACTAGTTCACCTGTTAGGCATAGACCCAGACGATGTCGGAAGGTACCTGACCAAGAAAGTCGGCGACGATGTGAAGAAGGACGAGATCATAGCAGAGAAAAAGGGTTTTCTCGGAATGTTCAAATCCGTCGCTACATCGCCGACCACTGGAGTAATCCAGCAAATTTCCGAGCTGACGGGGCAGGTAACCATATCTGAACCTCCAGTTCCTATCGAGATCAAGGCCTACGTCCCGGGACGTATCGAGAAGGTTCTGCCCAATGAAGGTTGCATAGTCCAGACGAGTGCTGCGTTGATTCAAGGCATCTTTGGAGTAGGAGGCGAGACTCATGGGAAGCTCGCATTTGCCGTTGACTCACCGGATGAGATGTTGACCTCGGACAGGATTCGGGACGACTACGCCAGGAAAGTTGTTGTCGGTGGATCACTTGTGAAAGTGGAAGCGCTCAGGAAAGCTGCCTCCTTGGGTGTCAAAGGGATTGTTGTTGGAGGAATAGAAGACAAGGACCTATCAGATTTCCTAGGTTACGAGATAGGTGTCGCTATAACCGGACATGAAAATATCGGCCTGACTCTAATAGTCACTGAGGGCTTTGGAACGATGTGCATGTCCGAAAGAACGTTCAATCTTCTCAGGAGACTTGAGGGGAAGGAAGCGGCGATAAACGGTGCTACGCAGATCCGGGCAGGCGTAATACGTCCAGAGATTATTGTCCCTCAACCTGACGCAGAGAGGGCAGTTCACAGCGCAGAGTCCTCAGTCGTGCCGCAGAAAGGCATGGAGCCAGGGATGGCCGTTAGGATCATACGAGAGCCAGACTTCGGAAGGATGGGAAAAATAGTTCGCCTTCCAGTAGACCTGCAAGTCGTTGAGACCGAATCGCCGGTCCGCGTCCTAGAAGTTGACCTTGAGGATGGACGAAAGGTCGTTGTGCCCAGAGCAGATGTAGAGATCATCGAAGAGTAAAGTCAATGGTGCTAGAGCTGCATCAACCAGAGAGCATCTCAATAAGATCAGATATCGTTCCTCAGCGACTACATTCATGACAAGTTCCGTCTCATGATTGAGTCACGAGTCGGGCTCTTTCGATTCTTGAGACACCGGTCTCGAATTGTTCATTAGAATTTCCAGAGTGACAGAGGCGGGACGCAGAATTCCTGCCGGTTCTCTTGATGAGCACTTATCCAAGAATGGAAAAAGGTAGGCCCGGCTTACTCCTCTATAATCTCGACATTGGCTCTTGGAACTACTACTCTCCTACCGTCTTCCAGCTCTATCTCCACGACTCTGACGTCAGACTCCGTCTCTACAACCTGCAGCTCAACCGGCAGACTTGCCACACGGCCGATTGCACCGAAGTAGGGTTCTCTAATCACTCTGATAGGGGTGCCCGGGGCCATTCCTCCACCAGCTTCCTCCGCTTCGTCGACAAGTCCTTTCACTTCGGTATCCTTCAGAGCTATGACTATTTCAGGTCTGATTACACCTGCGCGGATCTGCGTGGCGCCGTTAATGGATGCCTCTCTCCCATCGAAGGATTTGAGTAGGTTAAAGGTTCTGTGCGGCATCTTCATTCTGCCGAAGCCTTCAGTGATTATCAGCGTTGTTCCTGTCTCCTCCTGCCCGGTGATTGCAACCCCTATCTCATAACCTAGGAACTTGATCAGATCCTCGTCCTCAACTCCTCCGACCACTATTCCTTTGACTCCAGTCTTGACAGCTTTGGTGAGTGCTTCGCCAGTGACAAGTGAACCGCCCACGAGCACCTTGCCTTGACATGACGGATCGATCTTCTCGGGGGTGAGAACCTCGTCCGGCGTGCTCGCGATCATCTTCAGGTTCGCATGGGCTTCTCCGCCCACTCCGAAGATACCTTGCACTAGGGCAGCAGGTGTACGAATCGTCACGCCTTCTCTAGGCATCACGTGAACCACCTTTCCGGGGATGTACGCCGTTATCTCGACAGGAACGAAGGGTTCTCTCAAAGCAATTTGACCAGTTACTTCAGAGATCAATTCGATCGTTCCGTCCGAGGGTGCGTAGACGAATGACTTGAAGAGGCCGAAGAAAGAGCTGCGTTTCGCGATGACCTCATTCTTTGTAACCGACTCTTTCAGTTTCTTCAGCATGAACTGGAGGATCTCCTCCGGGTCCACTCCGAGTGCATTTGCAACATTTATCAAGTGGATCTCTCCTGGTACCTGCGTCCTCGCCACAACCTGGTCATGTGTCACCGTGCTTCCCTCTCTTACGAGAACCTCACCCGGTATCGGCAGCCGTCGCGTCTTGCTCACTATCGCAAATCTCTTGACCTTGAGTCCTGGAGTGTACGCATGCGCCATGCTAGCTTCCTCCCTTGACCTCTCCTGACCGAATTCGCTCATACACGCTTTCAGGGTAAGCGCTCATCGCTTGGAACCACTCGAGCAACATCTGCCTTCTTGTTGCTGGGTCCGCAGGAATCGACAGTGGCCTACCCCTGCAATCGAAAATCAGGCCAACAACACCGCCTTCCACCGTCGTTTCCAAGCCGTGGCCTGGTCCCCTTCCCACATCCAGATCCTTCACGGGTGAGAGAACCAATTTCGCAGTCTTGCCAGACTCAAGTGGGACCACCCTTATTGAACCAAAAGCCACGTTCTCTTCCACGACGCGGCCCTCTGCTTCAACCTTGAAACTTAGCGCATTTCCGCCCTTCTCAAGTGCGCCTCTTGGCGCTATGCAGGTTCCCAGCCTCACTAGGCAGTCTTTTTCGAATATTTCGAGGGCTGCTTGCGGGTGGACGGTTGACAGAACCCCAAGATGCGGCATCATAAACACACTGTCCTGAGCCAGCTTAGTCAATCCATCTGGTTGGAATCCGTCCATCAAGAGAAGCGCCGACTGGGCTCGCCTAGGTGCATGAGATAGCAACCCTCCGGTGCCTGCCAAGAAGTCCACATGCATCATGTCAATGTAGGTCTCTTCCTCTGCTGACTGCTCGAAGATCTCTCCCATCGTTCTTACTCTCTGAACTCCTCTTAAGCCTCTGGCCAATTGCTTGTGATGCTCGAAACCTAACCTAAGCGCCTCACGAGCGACGGCGTGTTCCACCATGAGTTCCTCTAAGGTCTGAGGGATAGTTGTGGGCCTAATCATCTTATTTCTAAGCCTATTGCGGACCACTACGGGTTCGATATCAAAGGGGACCCATCGCATGATGTTGCCTATCGTGGCCTCCTTCAAGACATTGCAAATGCTGTAGCTCATGCCCAGGTTAGCGCTGACAGTCCTCACAAACTTTCCATCGTATATTGAGTAGACGTTCGTTGTCGCTCCGCCCAAGCCGACCCCGATAACGTTGACTTTCCTCAGCTCGGCCAGCGTTCTGAACATTCGGCCTTCCCCTGCGGGGGTCGGCATGATTGGGACATCTGTCCATTTCATCAGCTTGTCATAGCCTGGTGCGTGAGACATGACATGCTCCATGAAGAGCTCATGAATTGCGTCACGGGCAGGTTCCGTGTTTTCAAGCTCAAGCACTGGTCTGATGTTGTCTACGATTTTGAGGGCGAATTTGTCTTCCAACGTTTTCGAGATAGGTGCTCTCGCGTCCTTGTTTCCTGCATAGACGATTGGAAGCTCGTAGCCTATCCCTAGCCGAGCTCTCGGCTCGGCCGCGGCTATGAGTTCAGTAATCTCCGCGACGTGAGTAATCGTGCCGCCGTCCGTTCCTCCGGCGAGCAGGATCATGTCCGGCCTAAGCGTCCTTATCCTCTCGATTTTCTGGTGGGGCATCCTTCCGTCGTCGATTGCGATTACGTCCATTACGATGGCTCCTGCGCCGAGGGCTGCTCGCTCGGCGCTTTCGGCGGTCATAGTCTTCACGACCCCGGCAACCATCATCTGGAGCCCCCCACCCGCACTGCTGGTGGTGGCGTAGAGGTCAACACCGTCTCCGCTGGCCCTACGCGGCCACACGATGCCTTCTTCCTCCAACAGGCGAAGGCCTGTCAGCTCTTCCACTTCTCGGACCGCGTTTCTGACACCTCTAGTCACATCTTCGTAGGGAGCTTCCACGGTAGTGGGTGCTTCTCCGCTGGAGACGAACCTGTACTCGTGGCTTTTCTTCCTGAAGAGACGTGCCTTGGTCGTGGTACTGCCCACGTCAGTCACTAGCATTATCTCGAATTCTTCTGGCTTCTTTGTCTGGCGCTGACTCGTTGTTCCTCGCCTCTCTCGAAACTTGGCTAGACGCATTACCTTCCTGACGCTTTTTAAGCTTGGGAGATATGGATTTCTCTCGAATTCAGCATTTTGGGCAAAGGCAGACCAGTTCAGATCAGAGTCGCACTCGTATTCGCAACTGATAAATCCACGTAGCAAGCTCCAGTCAGGGTAGTGATCGATATTGTCAATGAGAATTGCGGAGAAGGCGATCTCGCTTTGTGAGAAGCTCGGAGCCGACTATGCCGACGTAAGGGTCGAACGGACATATTCCACAGACATCAGACTCATGAAGGACACATTTGACCAAGTAGCTTCCGGAGCTGATCAGGGGCTGGGAGTTCGAGTTCTCTACCGAGGAGCATGGGGATTTGGCTCCTCCACATCGCTGGAACTCAGCGATGTTTCAAAAACGGTTCGCGGTGCCTTCAAGGCTGCGAAGGCAACTGCCCCGCACACCAAAGAAAAAGCTCGTCTTGCAGAGATCTCGCCCGTCAAGGATGTCGTCAGAGCCACTGTGAAGGATCCAATGGAGTCAGTGCCCATAGACCGGAAGATGAAGCTTGCCTTGCAGACTTCCGAAG
>CAZFRJ010000016.1:0-11136 GCA_964521355.1 uncultured Candidatus Bathyarchaeia archaeon
AGACTTTCAGTATCTCTTCGACTCTGCCCGAAAGCATCGCCATTCTGAAGAGTATGGTGTTGCCGAAGTATGATCCCAGCGCCAGCATTATCATGTAGCGTCCGAGTTTCGTCGGAATCTTGAGTAGGCCCACGTGCTCTCGTGTGAAGATGAAGTAGCTGGTCGATGTTAGAAACGCGATTAGGCTGAAGAAGAAGTTGAACCAGTCGATTGGTTGAGGGGCCTTTGGAAGCGTTATAGCCGCCAGAACTTGGGCCACCATCTGAGCGTGCACTGCACCTCTCATGGCGAGACCTGTTCCGACGCCTACGACGAATGCCAGCGGGTACCTGCTTACCCATCGCACCTGTCTGAACGGCAGAGTGTACAGCAGCAAACCAAGCACTATCGGGATCAAGTAGGCTACATCTCCCTTTGAGAGCGGAGTGAATGCGTTCTTGACCAGTGTGTCATACGAAACTATGACTGAGATTGCTAGAGATGCTGATATGTACGTGTGTTCTGCGAATCTGAACAAAGGAGTCTCCTTGAACAGGACGTAGCTGTAGACCATGAGAGTCAATATCACGGAGGCCCAAGCGCCAGACAACACTATAGGATCGGTTGGATAGGGCATTACTTCTTCGCCCTCCTGACCATCACAAAGCCAATGTTAGCAATGATTATCGCTATGATGAAGAGCACGTGTGAAACGTTGATTGCGTCCATTCTAACAGTTCCCTCCGCGAGGCGCCCTATCAGTTTCTCGTACTCTGCTCCTCCGCGAACTCCAATCATGACGCCAATTAGGTTCACGGGGTAGTATACGATCATGTCAGCCTGCATCGCAATTCCGATCTCAGCGACGGGGACGCCCTTCCCCACGTTCCAGTGTCTTATATAGTACAGTATGTAGCTGCCCGTGTCCACGGTCAGCACAAGGTCTATGTCCTTCGCTGTTTTCACTCTCTGCATCAACGGCAGCTTATCGGTGGTGGTACCATACTTGTCTGCCTTGAAGACTGCGTGGACATCAGCGGCCAGCTGTGCCACAGCGGTCTCCGCTCCGGCGATGTAGCCCATGTACACCCAGTCCTCGCCGTACTTGTACTTGGTCGTAAGTTCCGGGACATTTGAGAGGATCATGTCCACGGTTATGTCTTGGTCAACGAAGAAGCCCCAGACAACGATTTTCACTTCTCGCTTCACGAGGTGCCTCATGATCGCTACCATACTCGGCGCAATCTCCGGCCACGCGCTTACGCCTCCGGCGATGGAGAAGAGTGCTATGTTCTTTGGCCCCATGGTTTCGATCTTGTCATACACGGCCTTCGTGGTTTCGGTAACAGGTACCGGCAATCCAAGCGGGCTCAGGAATGGAATTGCCAGCGCTACGAACATGACCCAGTATAGGACCCGCCGGTCGACTTCTGCCATCTTTGACCATATGTTCTTGCTCATTTCACTCTCCCCCGTAGTAGCCTCTCTCCATTCCAAGCAGTGTTCGTATGCCGAATGCGACTAGACCCACCGCCGCAACGAATGTCAGTGTTCTCATCCCGCCAACTTGCCCTTTCATAAGTACCCATTCTCCTAGAACAGGGAAGCCTTTCCAGATCGCTTCACCTATGGGGGCGTTTCTCAGCAAGATGAGGACCCCTGAGGCTATGAGAATGGCCGCTTCGATATTTCTGGCTCTGAACGCTCTGTAGGCGGCTGAAAAGATGTAGAATCCCGTGATCGCGTAGAGCGTTGTTGACAGCGCAACGTAGACGTACTTGAAAGTCCAATCATAGACGATGAATTTCGTGTTCCATATGCCAATGAGCGTTAGCAACACGAAGAATCCCATCAGCCAAATGCTGAAGGGCCACTGCCCTTTGGTCTTACGCTTCACGTGCGAGATGTGGACTCTGAAGGCTGTTATTATTCCAAGTCCGAGCGCGAACGCTGAGATGATCACTACCCATGTCCGTATCGTCGATGCCACTGCCGCAACTTCCTTGACTGCGAAGAAGTACTCGAATAGGTTCAGTCCTCCCACTACGCCGGTAATGAAAAGTATGATCTCACGTCTTCTCAGAACGTTGGACATACTTTCACCATCCCAACAGCTGCGAGATGACCTTCACTCCGGCCAGCTCCAGTACGACACCAACCACTGTCACGACGATTAGAAGCATCTTCATCCAGTCGCCTCCTGCTATTCCACTCGTCACTAAGGGGTCTTTAGTCACGTACGCTGATCCCGCGAAGATCTCTTCTCCGATCATGCCGTAGTCACAGGTGGCTATGATGAAGGGCATCTGATGGATGTTCGCAGATCCACCGATCTGTGTAGCGCCGATCACGTTGGCGGCTTCTCCGATGACGACGCACTCGTAGTACAGGCCGCCGATCATCATGTTGACCGCTGGTTTTTCTCGTTGGAAGGTCCCTAGGACCGCGCTCACGTATGTCGATTGGTCAGGCTGGTACCTAATGCTCTTTACATCGAATGCTTCTGGCTTTCCTTCGTTCCTGTAGGCTGCTCGAAGCGTCTCCTCCACTAGAGGCAACGAGTCCGCGATGCACGTATTGTATATTATTGGAACGTCAAATCTGGCGCATAGGGATGCCACGTAGCTCAGGATTCCGATCGATGCAAGTGTTTGAGGTCCCTGTTCAGACGATAGGCTCGCGTATGCGTAGCCTGGTGAGTAGTGGACGGGTTTTCCTTCTTCTGTAGCCCTTCCAACGGCCTCGTCTATTGCGTCCATTGCCGTCATTCTGCGAATCTTCGGTGCTTTCCCTTTCTTCGCTAGTTGTATCGCCATGTAGAAGAAGACGAACGAAAGCACAAGAACGATAAAGCTGAAAGCTCTTCCGGTGATAATCAATAGTATCTCCTCCAAATTTTCAACAAGAAAAACGGTCGTAACACTATAAGTAGCTTTCGTCGAGCTGTTTGAAGCTTTTTATAGGCCTCGGTTTTGTCGTCTACCGCTTGTCTGCCTGCTTTAGATCCCACAGATGAGAAGGATAGGCAGTGAAATACAATTCCAAACCGCTGCGCTCTTGGGTCCTTGAACTTGGTCGGGCAATACTAGCCCGATTGCAGAATGGCTGAAGAACTAGGAAAAGCCTTCTCCACCTCTTTCTAATTTCGTCTCCTGAAGGCTTTAGAAGCCACCTTCAGGTGGGACACCCGTCAGGGTTGATTGCTGTCAGATTGCACGTGACTGTGCCCAAGTTGACGAGGCTGTCGTTGAGGCCTCGTGGTAGCCGAGCCAAGATCTATGTATCGGTGAAGTTTCTTAGATGCGGGTTGTCATGTTCGGTCTTGTGGCGAGTCTCTTCGGGCGCAGTTTGGCTTTCTGGACTCTGGATTCGCTCTTCCTTGATGGGCCTACGAGACCTTGCTTTCAACACAATCTCGACGATCCTTCCGTAGGCATCTGGAATTCCCTGAATTACCTTCTTCTCCTAGGATGCCTGGGGGCTCTCCCCGGCCTGGCCCGAATCGCCTGCCTAGCCTGAGATATCATCTCTGTCAAACTTGAGAAGGTCTTTCCTACATCTTCCATCCGTACGACAAGGATCGTGTCGGTGAAGCAGCTCATGGTCTCCTCGATGTTAATGTGACGCCTAGATACCGGATTGTAGAAGGCTACGGCGCTTCCTGGCACACCTATTATGGCGCGAGGACTGTGCACCATTATGGCTGCGAGATCCCTCTTCTCGTCCAGAATGTCACCTCTTCGAAACATCGACGAGACACTGTCAAAGAGCCTATCATCGAAGATCAGCGTTATGGCCGAAAGACCTTCCAGAATCTGCAGGAACTCGCCTCTTAGATCCGCCATAGTTCGCCTCACTGTCTGAACCGTGCGTTTCGTCTTCTCAACCGAAATCTTTGCCACATCCGTTCTGAGGTTTATGACACTTCTTGCGACTATGCTGATTATGTTCCCACGAGCAATGCGATAGTTCGATCTAGCTCTCTTGACCGCAGTGATGATGCTCTCAACCTTGACTCCTCGCCCTAGCATCTCTTCTACCCGAGGCCTCAGAATCCTGGCCATCGCGCTATAGTTCCCGTATCCCCGTTCTAGAGTATCCTGCATCGAGACATCATTGTCGATGAGGGTTTGGACTGTTGCCGAAACACTCGTCTTGACCAATTTGGGTCACTCTTGACCTCCCTCAGTAGTTTCCTGACCATAAGGAATAAAAATCTTCCCGGAACGAACGTATCCCGCAACGAGGATTCACAGAAATGACTGAAAACGCCAACGCTCTGAAGGGCGGGAGAAAGCAGACAGCTGCTTTCTGTGTGGAAGTTTGCCGAGGACGACTCGGATCATGTCTCGAACACGTTGTTGACCACATGGCGTTTGAGAACTGGTTGAGGCGAAACTACCGAGAGAATGGAATCTTCGTTAACACTTGAAGGGAGGTGAATCGTGAGATGAGTAAGACCACGGCAGGCAGTAAGTCGCTACAGATAGTCGCTGTTGCATTGATCGTGCTATGTGTAGGAGTCGCGATTGGTTATTACTATAGTCAATCTCAAATCCCTCCGCCACCGCCGAAGAGGGTGAGCCTACTTGAGAAAATCAAGCAGAAGAAACAGATCGTCGTTGGGACAAGTGCAGACTATCCGCCATACGAGTTCATCGATCCGACGACCAAGAAGATCACAGGACTCGACGTGGAAATTGTGGAGGCTGTCGCTAAGGAACTTGGCGTCACCGTGAAATGGGAGGACATGCCTTTTGATGCCCTCATCGCCGCAGCTCAAGCTGGGAAGATAGACATGATTGCGGCTGCGATGGGATTGAAGGCAGAGAGACTTCCAAAACTAGAGTACAGCATCGCGTATGAGCAGGGAGACAACGTGATCGTGGTGAAGGGAGACTCGGCTGTGAAGCCTTTCACCGACTTGGCTGAGGCAGGAAAGCTGGGCCTCAAGATTGGGGTCCAGACAGGAACGATACAGGAGGGCAGAATCAACGACCTTGTCAAGGCAGGAAAGGCCAAGAAGGAGAACGTAATCTCATACGAGAGAGTCGACCTGATGATAAGTGACCTCGTCGCAGGGCGAATCGACGCCGCGATGATAGACAAACCAGTTGCAGACAGCTTCGCAACACGGTACGCGATCAAGGTCGTGTACACTGAGTGGGCTCCCCCGAAGTGCCTGTGGATTCCAAAGGGCGAGAAGGAGCTCCTAGAGGCAGTGGACACGGCGATGTTGAAGCTTTACAGCACCGGCGTAATCCAGCAGCTTATAAACAAGTGGCACGGTTCGTAGCCCAGAGCGTTCACCAAATGACTGGAAGGCCCACCTTTTGTCATCTTTTCTTGATCTGCTACTATCACACTTTTCATTCATAATCGAAGGGTTACCAATAACTCTCAGCCTGACAGCCTACGGATTAGGCGTAGGTTTTCTCATAGGACTGCCAATGGCAATTCTGAGAGTCTACGGTGGAAGCGCAGGAGGACTGCTTGTCTCTGCGTATGAAAGAGTCATGCGCAGCATACCTCCTCTCGTTTTGATATTTCTCTTCTATTTTGGGATTCAGACAACCGTGCTTGAGATACCCGGATTCTTCGCTGTTATGCTTGCACTTGGCCTCTGCAGCTCTGGATATCAGTCGCAAATCTTTCGAGGAGCCTTAGAATCCGTTGGCAGCGGTCAGATGGACGCGGCCAGGTCAATGGGAATGAGCAGACTGCAGGCCATCAGGTTAATTATCGTGCCTCAGGCCTTGAGGTTTGCTCTACCAAGCTGGGCAAACGAACTTGCCACCATGATCAAAGACACATCTCTTGCATTCGTCGTGGGAGTTGCTGAACTTATGAGAAGAACAGACTATGTTCGAGCTGCCACATTCGACCCGGTTGTTCCGTTCCTTATTGTGGCAAGCATCTACTTCATCATAGTGTTTCCGATAACAAGGATAGCGGGCACTTGGGGGCAGGAGAAGAAGCGATTGGTGACCGGTGCTTGACAAGAGTTGTGTCCGTCAGGGACGTATGGAAGTCCTATGGAAAGGTCGAGGTGGTAAGGGGGGTCTCGTTTGACGTTGAGGAAGGAACGACCACAGTAATCTTTGGCCCTAGCGGGGCAGGAAAAAGCACGCTCCTGAGATGCATAAACATGCTTCATCCTCCGGATCGGGGAACGGTCTTCCTCCGCGACATTGACTTGATGCAGGCCGGCGGAAGGATGAACTACTATAGATCGAAGTTTGGGATGGTCTTTCAACATTTCAACCTCTTCAGCCACATGACAGTTCTTGATAACGTGATGATCGGGCCTAAAGTTGTGAAGAAGATTCCACAAGATCAGGCAAAAGCAATCGCATTGGAGGCGCTTGAGAAAGTCCGAATGAAGGACTGGCGCAACCACTACCCAAGCCAGCTCTCTGGAGGACAGAAACAGAGAGCAGGAATCGCCAGAGCGCTTGCGATGGATCCTGAGGTCATACTCTTTGATGAGCCGACTTCGGCTCTCGACCCTGAGCTCATCGGGGAGGTCCTGCAGACGATGCTTGACTTGGCCAAGGAGAAGAAGACCATGATCTGTGTTACTCATGAAATGGGCTTCGCCAAAGCTGTAGCTTCAGAAATGATCTTCATGGATGAGGGTGTGGTAGTTGAGACTGGTTCTCCAGAGCACTTCTTTGCGAACCCAACGAATGAGAGAACGAAGAGATTCCTAAGTCGGCTGACTGAACTCTACGGGAGGCATGAAGGCGAAAGGAGAGCAGCTGCTGATCGAGAATGATAGACTACTTGGGCGATCTACTCGAAGGGTTGCTAGTCACATTTCAATTGAGCTTCACCGCACTTGGCATCGGATTGATCTTGGGCCTAGCTGCCGCCTTGGCAAGAAAGTATGGTCATGAGCCATTATCACTCTTGGCAAACGCATACATAGAGCTCATACGGGGAACACCTCTAACCGTTCAGCTATTCATCATATACTTCGGGCTTCCATCGCTGGGGGTTGTCTTCTCGCCGACATTATCAGCCATAGTAGCACTAGGGATCAACAGCGGAGCGTATCAGGCTGAGTATTTCCGAGGAGCGATAGAATCCATAGGAGGCGGAC
This sequence comes from uncultured Candidatus Bathyarchaeia archaeon, assembly GCA_964521355.1. GTDB lineage: Archaea > Thermoproteota > Bathyarchaeia > 40CM-2-53-6 > JALHTG01 > JALHTG01. The sequence continues at coordinate 7,085 of CAZFRJ010000016.1, forward strand.
AGATGGAAGCCGCCCTCTCGCTGGGTATGAACAGACTTCAGGCCATACTTCGCGTCATTCTGCCTCAAGCATTTCGGTTGGCTCTGCCCAGCTGGTCGAATGAAGCGGCATACCTGCCGAAGTACAGCTCCGTCGCCTTCTTGGTCACTGTTCCGGAGCTTTTGGCCAGGTCGAAGATGGTGATTTCTCGAAACCTCAAACCTCTTGAGGTCTATCTCGTCGTCGGGCTCATCTATCTCGCAACGATCGCGACCATTTCCAAGATCCTAGACATGGTGTACGAAAGGTACAAGATTACGGTCGAATAGCAGAGGAGCCAAGCCACGTTCTGACAAATCGAAATGCGACCTAAACTTTCAAGAACTACGACAGCATCTTCACTGAACTGGCACTCAAGAGATACAGAAGATGAAGTTCTCAAGTCGAACCGCGTCTACAGAGAAGTTGTCATACCTCGAAGTCGCGAAGATGGCGAAGACTGTTTCAGATGCCATCTATCTCAACATAGGTGAGCCTGATTTCCCGACTCCTGCGCATATTGTTGAGGCTGCTAAGCAGGCGATGGATAGAGGAGACACTCACTACACTCCTGACGAGGGACTCCTGGAACTTCGAGAGGCCATTGCAGAGAGGGAGTCCGAGAAGCTTAGCCTCAAGTTGAATGAGGAGAATGTTGTCGTAACAGCCGGCGGGACAGGAGGCACGTATGCTGCATTGATGGCTTCCGTTGATCCTAGTGACGAGGTCATAGTGCCCAGCCCCTACTACAGTGGCTATTACTACGCAGTGCAAATGACAGGTGGAACCCTCGTTGGCGTCAGGCAAGTAGAGGAAAAGGGATTCCAGATAGACGCCCGTGAGCTTGAGCAGAAAGTTACGCCTAGAACGAAGGCCATGATAGTCGTATCACCCAACAACCCCACAGGAGTTGTATTGACTGATGATACTTTGAAGATAATGGCTGAGATAGCCTGCGAGAACGATTTGCTGGTCATATCAGATGAGGTGTACGATCAATTCGTCTTCAACGGGAAGTTTCGAAGCATTGCGACTCTTCCGGGAATGAGTGAAAGAACAGTCGTGGTCAACAGCTTCTCTAAGACCTACGCGATGACGGGGTGGCGAATAGGTTACGTTGTTGGGCCGAAGGAGATCATGGGCCAGATCGCCAAGGCGTCGCATTCAACCATGGTCTGCGTCAACTCAATCGCCCAGTACGCAGCTCTAGCGGCGTTGAGGGGATCGCAAGAGCCAACAAGGAGGATGCTTGAGACCTACAGGATTCGAAGAAGGCTACTTGTAGACGCATTGAAGAGCATACCTCAATTCAGTCTGGTGAAGCCTCAGGGCGCCTTCTTCGCGTTCCCGAACATATCATCAACGGGGATGACATCAATGGATATGTTCAAGTATCTTCTGAGGGAGGCGAAGGTGGTTGTGCTTCCGGGCTATCCCTTCTTCGGTCCGGAAGGAGAGAACCACATTCGCCTTTCCTATGCGACATCGACGGATAAGCTACGAGAGGCCATCATAAGAATCACAGAGGCCATGAGCAAACTTGAGTCGCCAAGCCGAGTTCTCCGGAGGGAAGAGGCATGAAGGTTTCGATACCGTACGGCAATGATAGAGCGGAGTTCGAAGTTCCTGAATCGAATCTCATGGGAGTGTTCCTCCCCAAAACCACTCCAGGCGTTAGTGATGAGTCGAAAGCTGTTCGTGACTCGCTACTGAACCCCATAGGTAGCAAGTCCCTACCAGAGATCGCAAATGGAAAGAGTAGTGTTGCGATAATCACTAGCGACGTAACCAGGCCTACTAAGGATCACGTGATAGTTCCGGCCATCTTGGACGTTCTGACTAAATCTGGAGTTAGAGAACAAGGAATCAAGGTCATCATCGGTCGCGGGCAGCATAGAGAGATGACTCAACAAGAGGTGGAGCGGAAGCTGGGCAAAGAGGTTCTCGACCGAGTTGCCGTTGTCCAACACAGCCCAGATAGGAATCTCATTGATCTGGGATCTACTTCAAGGGGCAATAGAATCCTAGTCAATGGCGATGTTGTCAAAGCAAATCTCAAGATTAGCACTGGCAATATTGTGCCGCACAGATATGCCGGCTTCGGAGGCGGGGGCAAGAGCATTCTCCCCTCAGTATCCGGCAGAGAAACCATCTACCGCAATCACCTCTACATCATCGAAGGAAAGTCCGGGCCCGGGATATTGGAGGGTAACCCGATACGGATGGAGATGGATGAAGTGGCTAAGGTCGTAGGCCTTGACTTCATCGTGAACACGGTGATGAATTCTGAGGGACGCATCGTCAAGGTTTTCGCAGGTAACTTCCTCTCGGCGCATAGGGAAGGTGTGAAGTTCGCAAGAGATCTACTGGGCGTTCGTTTACCTTCGAAGGCTGAAGTAGTCGTTTCAAGTGGCTCGCCGATGGATATCAATTTCTATCAGGCTTCCAAGGCCCTTGAAATGGGAGACTCGGTTGTAGGAGATGGAGGAACCTTCATTCTTGCCTCTCCCTGTTACGACGGGATAGGCGAGGAAGATCTTTACGCACTTCTGACACTCAAATCGTCAAAGCATATTCTCAAGCAAATGAGAGAACCAAGGCCTGACACAAACTTGGTGTCAGCAGTGATAGCGTATCTGATGGCTCGAACGAGAGAGCGGATTAAGGTCGTATGGGTTTCAGATGGATTGAAGCGAGAACAGGTCGAGGCCATGGGCTTCAGGAAGGCTGAGTCTGTTCAAGAGGCCCTCAACGAATCGATTGCGACAAGCACGAAGGACTCTAAGGTCGCGGTATTTCCCAAAGGACCCATAACTCTTCCTTTTCTCTAGGAGATCTATCCGAAAGACTCTCAGAAATTCCCGAAGTTCATTAACCAGTCTTGAGCGCCACTTCCTTTCCTAGTGCTGCTTTCTGTAGTGAGTACAAATCTTTTTAGGAGTGAGAGGATTCCTCGATAATGTGTGGGCCGGTAGCTCAGCTTGGCTATCTCAAGAGTTGAAGGCCAACGAGCATCCGGCTGATAAGCGGACATCAGAAACCGGAAGGTCATGGGTTCAAATCCCACCCGGCCCACCAACTTTCGGATTCGACGGCCGCCGCCTATCGATGGCAAGCATCGCTACCAACGCTATCAAGAGACATGCTGCAGCGAACATCACTCCAGCCGCGAACCAGTCGAGCTCGATTTCAATCTGCTCCTTCCATTCAGCAATGATCATCTTGGGACCGTCGACCACCATTGTCATTGACTCTTTCGCGGGGATGGTGGTGTTGAATTCGTGTGACTGCACCACCCATCTGTTGAAGATGTATCTTGATGTCTTCTTGTAGAGCAGCATCCATGGGCTGGACTCACCAAGCACGATACGTTCAACGGAGATTGTGAATGTGCTTCCTGCAGTAGTCTCGAACAGCGTTGCTGCTTCCTCAGGAACAAGCATTCTTGGAGTACCGTCGATTTTCACCTCTGTAGCGATTGAGGAAGGTATCCCTGCCAAGAGGAGTTTGACTGGGTATCTAGCACCTGAAGTCACGACCGCCTTCTTCGCGTCAAGCTTTCCGAATCCCCACTTATGGGACCTATTCTGATCGATTTGACCTGTACGAGAATCCTGCTTAGCCGTCATTCTCAGGATCTCTCTGATAATCGAAGGAGATGCGTCTGGGCTAGATTGCATGATCAATGCTATGGCTCCGGCGGTGTGTGGTGCTGCCATACTTGTGCCTTGCTTGATCGAATATGCATCGTCAGGGTCTCTCCATGAACTGGGGGAGTCTACGGATCTAGCTGAGATGATGCCTTTCCCTGGAGCCGTAATCTCTGGTTTCAGCCTACCGTCTCTCGTGGGCCCCCAAGAACTGAAAGCTGCAATCTCTCCTACGTTTTCTCCAGTTGCATACCCTTGTTCGGTTCCATTCCCAGCTGTCCACCTCATACGAGTCACATATGCTCCAACAGTGATTACGGTTCTTGCAGTTCCAGGCACCCCAACAGTTTTTTGCCTAGTGATCTCGTATCCGACACCAGCAAG
>CAZFRJ010000017.1:0-10015 GCA_964521355.1 uncultured Candidatus Bathyarchaeia archaeon
CACGTGGAAGGGGATTGGAGGTGACCTGCGATGTCTACCCCTACGATCGGGCCGGGGTCTCTTTTCTATTGAGAAGGATCTTCGCATCTGAAGGAGACATGGACCATAAGCAGCTTCTCAAAAGACTTGCAGATCCTCGCCAATTCGAGAGAATAAGAGAAGAGGTGGTCAACCGAATCGCAGCAGAGCGAGAAAAAGCCAACCAAAGAAGAAAGGAACTACAGCTGAAAAGAGTGGTTTCGCCGAGGTTTGAAGTTCCGGGAACTGCTGTAGTAGTTCATTCCAATAGTCGGCCAGATCTACTCGGAAAGAACCTCACGGAAATCGCGAAGCTTGCCAGGAAGGACTGGATCACGGCGGCAAGAGACCTAGTAATCGCGGATAGAGGCGAAACAAGAATGGCCGGATACATGAATGAGCGAGACGTGGAGACGGTGATCGCAAGTCCCATTTCAATGATCTCAACGGATTGCTCGTCATATGATACTCCTCCAAACGAAAGAGAGGCTGCAACTCATCCGAGAACGTATGGAACTTATCCTAGATTACTGGCAAGATACGTGAAGGAGAGGAGGATTCTGTCTCTAGCTCAAGCCATAAGAAAGGTCACCTCCTATCCGGCAACCGTTCTCAAGCAGAGGGATAGAGGCCTGATACGGCCGGGAATGTGGGCAGACATAGTGATTCTCGACCAACAGAGGATCCGTGACCGCTCAACCTTCGCTCAACCAACATTGCCACCCGAAGGGGTGATCTATGTCATAGTGAATGGCGAGATCGCGGTTGACCGAGAGGTTCCCACTGGCGTCCTTGCAGGAAAGATCCTAACCTTGGACGCTGTCCGATGCAACTGAATCGCAGACGGATTCGATTGGGAGGGCTCACACAGTCTTCCTAGACTGTCCGTCCTCTGGACGAAAGAAACCCGTGGAACTGGTGTAATGCTGCCTCTAGCCATTGCGGCTGCACAAGGCTTTCATCAGGGACGTATCCTCTAAGGTACCAAGACTGAGTGGTTTGCTGCACAGGGCGTATCATATGCGTCACGTAGTCATAATGGCTGGAGGATCGGGCAGAAGGTTCTGGCCAGCGAGTAGAGAAGCGTATCCGAAGCAGTTCCTGACTCTTTACGGAAACCGCTCTCTTCTACAATACGCGTATTGGAGAGCGCGTCGGGTTGTAGATCGGCGCAGCATCTGGGTGTCAACTAGGTCAGGCCTTGAAGCAATCATCAAGAAGCAGATTCCTGCATTGGGCAAAGACAGTGTCATTATCGAGCCAGTGGGTAGAGACACGGCTCCTTCTATCGCTCTTAGTTGCTCTTGGATAATGAAGAGCGATCCGGAAGCAGTCTTGATGTTTCTTCCCGCAGACCACTACATCAGCCCGGAAGGCAGATTCGCCAGAACCGCAGCTCTGGCTCTCTCTGTGGCTGAGAGAACACGTTGCATAGTGACCATCGGGATAAAGCCCAACCGTCCATCGACAGGATACGGGTACATACAGTGCGACCTAAAGCAAGTGGGAAGGAAACCTCCAATGTATCCCGTGTTGAGCTTTAGAGAGAAGCCGGACCTAGCGACAGCAAAGAGATACCTCAAAGAAGGAAACTATTTCTGGAATAGCGGAATCTTCGTAGCCAAAGCGAACGTAATGATGGAGCAGCTTCGGAGATACTCTCCTCAGATATTCAAATTCGCCGGAAACTTACTGACCATGCCGAGATCGTCATTTCAAGGAAGGCTGAAAGCCGCATTCCGTAGAATGCCGAGAATTTCGTTCGACTATGCCGTGATGGAGAAGTCAACGAATGTAATCATGGTTCCTGCAGAGTTCGAGTGGAATGACTTGGGCTCATGGAGTTCCCTAGATCAATTGCCCAGTCTGCAAAAGAAGCAAAACATTTCGATGGGGCGAGTCCTCTTGTTCGGCAGCAAGGACAACATAGTATCCGGCGGCCGAAAGCTGGCTGTGTTAATCGACGCAAAGAATCTAGTAGTAGCAGTGGCCGATGATGCCGTTCTAGTTTGTCGTAAAGAGTCTGCGCAAAAAGTAAAGGAAGCTGTGGACTTTCTGAGAAAAAGACATCCTTCGTATACGTGAATATCCGCGAGTTCGAACCTAGGCAGAATCATTGCGACGAAGCACTATTCTTTCGCAAGAGTTCTCTTCAGTGAAGCGATTCCTGTGCAAAGCGCAGAAACTCATCCAGAGAAATGCCTATTTCACGACAGATTTCTACTCGGTTCTTCAGGTATCCAAGCTTCCTGAAGGGTTTATCCTCAAATATCCTCTGAAAGGTGTTTGAGTTCAGCTCTGCCGGTCCCCCCTCCTGCTTTCGTTCTGCCAACTCTGACAAGAAGGACGCTGCAGCATCGGAGGCGATCAAGGCCTTGTCCACGATGCTCCGAGGGGTCACTCCGGTTCTGTGATCATGAGCTCTGATTGCGTGGAGGCAGTCTCTTGAAAGAAGATTTTCAAGTAGCTCCGCTGCCACCAAGCCATGTTTACTCATATCTCCATGAATCTTCTCACGGTCAAGATCGTGGAGCAAGCCACAAAGTTGCCACTCATCTTGGTTCATTCCAAATCTTTGTGCAACCTTTCCCATGATCTCTGACACAGCTATGCAATGTCTGCGGATCTGAGCATTCTTGATGTGCCTCTTGAGTAGCTGAGTCGCCTCCTCGTTCGTGAGCATATGAAGTGATCTGTTGCCTAGGTTAAAAGGAAGTCGGCTCTAGAATCACAAAGGCGAATACGGAAGTCTATTGGCTGTTTGGGCCCATGTATTTCAACAGCTTTTTCGTGATTGTGATCGTATGGCCGGAATGAATACTTTATCTACTAGTTAGGTGTCTGATTGTCGAAGGTATACAGTGGATTCGACTTCTTAGTTAGATCCGGTGTATAACCGACTGGAAAAGGATGTGAGAAAGCGGATGGATTTCGAAAGGCGTAGATTCGGAGGCCCAAGAACAATGCACAAAGCCGTTTGCTCTGACTGTGGCAAAGAATGTGAAGTTCCATTCAAGCCTACCGAAGGGAAACCGGTCTATTGTAGAGAATGCTACCAGAAGCATAGAAGATACTAAGCAAGCGTATGGCTTGCCATAGAAGAGTCATTCCTCTTTTTATTGACTTACTTCTCTGTAAGGGATATCGTCTAGGAAAGAGATAAAAACGGAGCATATGCCACCACGGACCCGGTCGAGCACATGTGATATCTGTCGATCGGTTGGCTGAACTGCAGGCTCACAAATCGAGGTTGAATTCAACCATAAGAGAACTCGTATCAATCAAAATTCCTCGGGCAGGACCTTCATCCGCAGAATTGAAGCATGAAAGTCGTTGGTTCGTGGTTGCCGGGGCAATACTGATTCAGTTGAGCCTAGGTTCCTTGTACTCGTGGAGTGTCTTCGTGAAGCCCTTTTTGACGGCTTTTCCCGGTTCGACAAGTACGCAGGTCTCTCTTCCTTTCACCATAGCGCTTGGCACGTTCTCTGTCACGATGGTTTTCGCTGGTCTGTGGCAAGATCGTAGCGGCCCTAGGGTCGTGGCCACGGCAGGAGGGCTGGTGCTGGGTCTGGGAAACATTTTAGCGAGCCAAGCTGCACGGTTGGAGCTGGTCTATGCGACATATGGTGTTCTAGGTGGAATTGGCATAGGGCTGGCCTACGTGTGCCCCATAGCCGCTTGCATTAAGTGGTTTCCTGACAAGAGAGGTCTTGTCTCTGGACTGGCTGTGGCTGGATTTGGAGCAGGGTCCTTCTTCTATGCTCAATTCGCGAACTACCTGATCGGTTTGGGGTCTCCCGAAAGTAGTTGGAGACAAGCGTTCATTATACTTGGAGCGATATACATGATCTCGATATTGGCGGGTGCCCAGTTGCTGAGAAATCCGCCAAGTGGTTGGCTACCTGTCGGCCAGAGTCCCTCCCAATCTTCAGCGAAGACTATGGTGAGTGGGCACACTTGGAAGGAAATGGTGAAGACGGGAACTTTCTACAGGCTATGGGCCATGTTTGCCTTCGCTGCTTCCTCTGGCCTAATGGTCATCGGGCATCTCTCTCCTTTCGGGCAGGAGTCCGGACTTGCGGCAGCTGAAGCTGCAACCATTGTAGGAGTCCTAGCTCTCTTCAATGGAGCTGGTAGAGTGATCTGGGGATTCGTCTCGGACAGGATCGGAAGACAGAGGACAATGCTTGCGATGTTCGTGTTAAATGCCACCGTCATGTTTCTCTTGAGAGAAATGGGCCGCACAACCCTTCTGTTGGCCATGGCTGCGGCAACGGTCGGGTTCTGCTTTGGAGGAACGTTAGCCATCTTTCCGTCAGCAACAGCGGACAGCTTCGGAACTAAGTATTTGGGAGTCAATTACGGACTGATGTTTACTGCCTACGGAGTTGCCGGAATAATCGGTCCGGTGGTCGGAGCACTAGTTCATGACCTGTCTGGAACCTATGTCTACGCATTCTTCGTAGCAGCAGCCCTGTCCGTGATGTCTGCGATCTTGAGCTTGACATGAAAGATAGGGAGAAATAGGCTCCTTTCTACTGCTTGAGGGCATTTCTCGTAGAACTAGTATCCTATGTCAGTATGGAGACCCGTACTCGGTTACTGACAGGTTGAAGTCATAAAGTGCCTCAACATCGGGTTTGAGCCATGACGGCCTGTAAAGAAGCCGAGCTCTGAACCTGTCCCAATCCTCTCTTCTCGCCAAGAGTAGAGTTCTTCTAATCGGAGTTATCTTCGTTTCAATTGCTCTTTGGGTTCTCTCCAGAGATTTCGCGAATTCCTCGACCTGCTTCTGATCTCTGGCGACGAGAGACATGAACAAGTCGTATTCGCCGAACAGATAAGCGATATACGCAAGAACTAGATCCGGTCCATATTTCTTCTCAAGCAGGGACTTATACAAACTTGAGTAGTCTTGAGGGTGAACCTTCACCTCAACTGTGTATCTTCCCATGGTTGCGGGAGTGTCCTTCAAGATTGGAAGAAAAGCCAGCTTGATCAAAGGGATTGTATGTGAGTCAGATAATCCGTCAATTCGACAGATTTGCTGTGTCAGGAACTCCATAATACTATCAGGGTTCTTTGCGTACAGACTGATTGAGACGAAGCCTTGGGCGCTTTGCGAAGCATAGAATGGTGTTATCTCTTTGGATTCATAGTCTCCGAGGTCTGCCAGAACGGAGTTCCAAAGCTTCTCTACATCATCCTTCGGATGAAGTCTAACTAACGCCATCATCGACTGCTCGCCTCTCCTCTCTGCTCAACCAGCTTCTCAACGACAGATGGATCGGCTAGAGTTGTTATGTCTCCAAGATCGCCGGATTCTCCCGCAGCTATCTTTCTTAGTATTCTGCGCATTATCTTCCCGCTCCTAGTCTTGGGTAGCGCCTCTGCGAACTGGATGTTCTCAGGAACGGCTATGGGGCCAACGGTGTTGCGCACATGCAGGCCCAACTCCTTCTTTAGAGCCTCAGAAGCCGCTACACCTTCCTTCAAGGTTACGTATGCATATATGGCTTCACCCTTGATCTCATGCGGGATTGGAACCACGGCCGCTTCGGCAACACGTGGATGGCTTACCAAGGCGCTTTCAATCTCGGCGGTTCCAATTCTATGTCCTGAGACTTTTATGACATCGTCAACTCGTCCCATAAGCCAATAGTCGCCGTCTGAATCGACGCGAGCTCCATCACTAGTGAAGTATACTCCCTTGAACCGAGACCAATAGATTTCCTTGAACCTATCGTGGGCCCCAAAGACTGTTCGCATGAGGCCAGGCCACGGCTTCCTTATGACCAGATAGCCTCCCTCACCAGGCGCGGCCACAGAGCCGTCGTCTCTCAGAACTGCGGGCTCAATGCTGGGGAAGGGCTTGCTGGCGGAACCTGGTTTCAGAGTGTGCGCTCCAGGAAGTGGCGTAATCAGTATTCCACCGGTTTCCGTTTGCCACCATGTATCAACGATCGGGCACACCCCTTTCCCTATGTTCGTATAGTACCACATCCACGCCTCAGGGTTGATCGGCTCGCCCACTGTTCCAAGAAGCCGCAGGCTTGAGAGGTCTCTTTTTTCAGGCCAGCTCGTGCCGCTTCTCATAAGAGCGCGAATAGCCGTAGGGGCTGTGTAGAAGATGTTCACTCTGAATTTCTCTACTATCTGCCAGAATCTGTCGGGTTCGGGATAGTCTGGCACGCCTTCAAACATAAGAGTTGTTGCTCCGGCTGAAAGCGGCCCATAGACAATGTAGCTGTGTCCAGTTATCCAACCGATATCGGCGGTGCACCAGTATGTGTCATCATCATGGTAGTCGAAGATCCATCTGAAGGTTAGGGTCGTGTAGAGTAGGTAGCCACCAGTTGTGTGAAGCACACCCTTGGGTTTCCCTGTGCTTCCGCTTGTGTACAGAATGAACAGAGTGTCCTCAGCATCCATCGGCTCAGAAGTACATTTGGCCGGAACTTTCTCCACTTCCTCATGCCACCAGAAGTCGCGGCCTGGTTTCATCATAATGTCTTCACCTAGTCTCCTGACTACAATAATAGATTCGACACTCGGGCAGGCTGCGACTGCCGCGTCCGCACTGGCCTTGAGCGGTATGAGCTTCCCGCGTCTGTAAGAACCGTCAGCGGTGATCAGGATCTTGCACTGGCTGTCATTTATTCGATCGCGGAGTGACTCTACACTGAAACCTCCGAAAACTACGCTGTGTACTGCGCCTATCCTCGTACAGGCAAGCATAGCTATTGGAAGTTCGGGGATCATGGGAAGATAGATGGAGACTCTGTCTCCTCTTTTCACGCCCTTTGCTTTCAGGACATTGGCAAACTTGCAGACTTCGCTGTGAAGCTGTTGGTATGTGAGAACTCTGACATCGCTTTCAGGCTCACCCTGCCAGATTATGGCCGCCTTATTCTTTCGCCAAGTCTTCAGATGTCGATCTAGACAGTTGTAGGATGCGTTGAGTTTTCCTCCTTTGAACCATGTGAACCTGGCGTCATCAACGTTCCATTCGAAAACCCTCTTCCACCCCTTACTAAACCAATCCAGCTCGTCGGCATGGTTCTCCCACCACTTGGGAGGATCACGGATGGACTCCTCGTATATTCTTCGATACTCCTCCTCGCTCTTGATTATTGCGTGCTTCCTGAAGTCCTCACTGGGAGGAAGCTTCCTTGCCTCTTTCATTATTGACTCAATGGTCTTGGTCTCAGACATTGTACGTTCCGCCTAGTCCTGATTCAAATTCCGCACCGCTTTGGCCGTGACTTTCTATAAAAGTCTTGAGGGCGTGAGCGAATTATATAGAGCCTTTTCAAACAGTAGGAGCAGTTCGCCCGGTGCGACACGAGTTACCACCTGATTCCGGGCTACACTCATTGCTTGATCTCAAAGTATGCCGAAACATACAGGTCATTAGAAAGGAGTAATATTGAGATGTTCTTGAGTTTAAAGAACAAGTATGAAGTCAATGCTCTGACTGAAGGAGCGCTGCTCCATCGACCTGCCTAGTGTTGACATCGAGGAAGCCGGCGTGCAGTACTACGTAACCCTCACATCCGAATGCAATCTCAGATGCGCATACTGCTACGAGAAGTGCTGCAATGATTTTGGAGTTGATCTTGGGCGTCTCAAGATCGATTATTCTATTCCAAGTTCGATAGTCTACGACTTGGCTAAGCTTGAAAGGTTCTGCGAGAAGGATTCAGACTCAACCATTGTGTTTTACGGTGGGGAGCCACTCCTCCGGATTGACACGCTCGAAAAGATCATGCATATCGTGCCTGCCAAGAGGTTCCTTCTACAGACGAACGGCATTCTTCTTCATAGGCTGAACTCGGAATGTCTCAACAGACTTGACGCTATCCTAGTATCTGTCGACGGAGATAGGGAGCTAACCGACCACTACCGAGGAAAAGGCGTCTATGACCGAGTGATTCGAAACCTCAGGCGACTCCGAGAAAGGGGATTTATCGGAGAAACGATCGCCAGAATGACTGTGGGCAGAGAAACGAGAATTGATCGTGATGTTTGCTCGCTGCTTTTCAATGAGGAGTTGTTCAACTCTATTCATTGGCAGCTGGACGCACTCTTCTGGTATAATGACTATGACAAAGAGAGGTTCTCGAAGTGGGTGAATACAGAGTATAACCCTGGAGTCAGGAATCTGATTGACGTGTGGGTCAGGCATATAGAGGATCATGAGGAAGTTCTTCGAATCTATCCATTTGTCGGGATCATGCGATCGTTGCTTCTGAACGAGCCAACAAAGCTGAGATGTGGAGCAGGATGGACGATGTTCAACATTCAGACAGACGGCAACATTACGCCGTGTCCTGTAATGGCAGGTATGAGCGACTTCTATCTTGGCAACATTGAGCACACGGATCCAAGCGACCTAGCGTCTCGAGCGGTGTTCGTCTCTGAACCCTGTACGAACTGCTCGATATACTCTCTCTGCGGTGGAAGATGCCTTTACGCAAACGTTACGAAACTATGGGGAGAAGAGGGCTTTCGTCTCGTCTGCTCTACCGTGAAGGACCTAGTTGACGCCTTGAAATCCACAGTTCCCGCGATTCTTCGTCTCATGTCTAAAGGTACGGTTCTACTGCGAGACTTCGACTATCCTAGATACAATAGTTGCGAGATAATACCTTGAGCTATTCCACCAACATCAAGCCAACAAGTAAGGCTATGGAAGTCATGCTATCCGCAAGAGAACTTTCGATGGGAATGACGAAGTTGTCGGGGTCCAGACCTCGCTGGAATGTTATGATCGCAACGATGAAAGACACAAGGACTATTGCTGCAACTGCGATCAGGTTGGTCACCAGTAGAACCGAGGCCAGCCCCATGAGTCCATATGGTGTCAATATGTTGTTCATGAGTAGGGACGAAACTGCGAGAAGAACGAACATTATCACTGAGGCTGTCCAGGCACTGAGGATTTGCATTGCATGATTTTTCATGGCGGAGAGATAGGGTCTAAGTAGCCCTAGAGCAAGCTTTGTTGTGGCTGTGGAACCGACGACAGATCCCACGTCTCCTACCATGTCAATTAAGGCTGGGTAAACTGTGTAGATTTCTTTTCTCTCCTCTACAACAATGCTTATTCTCTTAAGCACGGTTCCGGTCACGTTGACGATGAATGCTACTAGCGTCATCGTAAGTAGAGATTCTCTTATTGTTTTGAGGAATTCTTTATCGTGAATGTTTCGTGGAAGAATGTAAAGAATGAGGACCACATGTAGTAGCACTACTAGGGAAACCACGTGTTGACCAAAGTCGGAAAGATAGGTCAGGTTGAGAACCAGAACGTAGCATAGGGTTATGAATATGTCTGCTGTCGTGGACATTATAGGGTACACAACAACATCCGGATCTAGGCCCTTCTCAAAGGTGATGAATGCAACCTTCACAGTCACTAGTGTGAGGAACAACCCCAAAGCCATGGTCGCTACAACAACTCTCAGAATCGTAAGGAAGTCTGCGACAGTGATGCCCCAAAACAAAAGACCAAAGACTAGAGAAACAAGACTCATTGCTATGCTAGTCGCCAGAGTTATGACGGTTAGGGCCGCGCATAACGTGTAGAAGCTTTTGGTGTTCCCGAAGAATCTAGGGTAAATGGTGCCGATGTGCAGCGCGGTACTTAGACGTCCGCTTAGTAGGCCCCCGATGACACCCTTTGCACTTACAATTGCGGGATATACTGCAATGGCCCATTCAGAAAGCTGGAAAACGTTCAGCTGAGCGGCAAGCACGAAGCCCGCAAGTAGTCCACCGAAATCGAAGGAATATGCAATCAAGGTCTGTCTGAGAGTCCTGAGGAAGACCGCCGAATTCATGGTATGGGTCGTTGGCTGGTTAGGTGTCTTCAGTGTGTTCGCCTTCTCCCGGAATTCCTTGGCCTTCATTATGTCCAGTCATGACAGCTATATTCTAGCAGACTTCAAGTACAATATGTCTCGATCGATACAGAGAAAGATCCGGGTTCCCT
>CAZFRJ010000018.1:0-9845 GCA_964521355.1 uncultured Candidatus Bathyarchaeia archaeon
CTGACTTGGATAAGATCACAGATCCTCCGGTGATCACGATCTTCTTTGGATCCATGGGCTTCCCGGAATCACTGCTCAGCTCGCCTACGTAGCCTCGCATGGCGTCATTTACGAGATCTGCTACATTTTTGCCCTGTTCCTTCGCCCTTCCAATCAGCTTACTGTAGACCTGCTTATCGAGGCCACGGATCAGGACAGTGTTAGAGCCGCTTGCCAATTATGACTTCATCCTCCTCTGTTAGATCGTGAATCGCCGTTAAGGCGATATACATGTATATCAAGATTCACTATAAAAAGTTTGCTAATCTTTAAGAGATGGTATATCATTATAGCGTCTGTGCAGATCCGGTCTGCAGGGCTCTGAGAATTGGCTTCAAAAAACTCCCGTGGCAAGAAGGGCAACAACAGGAACAATAACACTCATGCACCTACAAAACCTTGCGAATGGTGCGGCCAGAGTCTCCCTACAATCAAGTACCATCTCAGGATATGTCCTGAGTGCAGGAAGACATCTGTCAGCGCTTTCATGAGAAGTGTTCGAAAGTAGATTCGACGCGTTTTGAATCTGCCAGCCCCGGATAAGCTCTGAGACAGGAGCTTGACTTCTCAAGGATTACGTCCACCATTCTGATTACGCGAAGTGAAAGGCTTATCTATGGTTTCCACTTTCTGCTTCGTGGGGCCGAACCGGGGCCGTAGATTGCGACAACAATCTGCTTGCGCACACGGTCTCTAGCCAGGTATGACGACAACCCGCACGAGCAATCTTCAGAAACGGACGACGCCCAAGCAATCGGCGACGATCGCCTGTTCGAAGACAAATGCTCATGCGGTCGCCAAGGGCTCCAGAAGTCACAGTATGGGTTTGCGGACCGCAAGGGATGACGATCTTCAGGAGCGCGTGAAGAAACCCGTAGGTCAAGGGTTCAAAATGATGTGCGCGTCATGAAACTCCCTCCGGCCCCACCACAGCCCTAGCCTTTCACATGTCGTGAAAGACCTTAGTTTCGAAAGTGTTAATTTCAACGAAGACAATATGGCATAGTGGTTCTGGGTGGGGCAGGTTCATGATCATTCAAACCGTACTAGGCTCGTCTGAAGTCGCAGGTTTTCTCCAATTCTTCTGGTTCGTCTTCGCACTTAACGTTGGCCTGTTCCTGTTGATAGTGATCCTCCTCAGGTTTGTATACTCAACCTATGCTGCCTGTCCCATCCACCGTTGCGAAGTCGAATACATCCCGTCACTGGACGCCCACTACTGTAAACTATGCTCAGACTATGTAACCTCACCAGAGCAAATCAAGCGCTAGCTGCTACTCAAAGGCAACCATCATCCTTTCTGATCGAGGACGCAGGTCTAGTGGTCAACATTTGTTCGACACGTTGACCAGAAACCTAATCGCATGGAAGATATGCCGGAGAACCTGCATCATCGAAATGGGAAGCTTGGAATCATCATCAAACAGTGATTTCAGAGTTTGTGAGTCAGCTATTTTTGTCGCTTGTACGCGACCTCACCTTTTCGAACAAATGCATGTTGTGCGACTCTGCATCAAGTCAGTAACTGAACGCTCCATGTGGCATGAAGCAATCCTTAATTATTCGGCGTCTTTATTCGGAAAACGGAGTTGGCGGCCATAGCTGGGAGCTAGGACCCGTACCCATTTCGAACACGGCAGTGAATCTCCCAGGCGATTCAGGCAGTAGTATGGTGCGAAAGCCCATGCCAAACCTGGACCGCTGCCAGCTCCATTTGACTGTCCAATTAAGGTTTATAACAGCCACCTAAACAGTCATAGCAAGATTCGCTAGAGGCCAGTTCAGTTGATTCCCCTGTATTCAGCTACGGGTCTACCGTTCGGGCCCTCCGGAGATCTCAACACGATAATCTCTGTGCTCATGTACCTTTCCTTCATTCTGTTGATGTTCTTTGGGCAAAAGGTCCAAGTCCGTCTCATGCTCTTGGAGGTTGACGGAGTTGTGAAGCGGCTTGAATACATGAGAAACGAAACGAAACTCCTGAGCCTCAAGACTCTGAAGGAAATCGGCAAGCCAAAGGAAGATCCCACACCTGAGTTGAACATGATGCTTGAACAGTTTCTCATCACGCCAGAAGGAATGGATCCGGCAGGACTCGTCTGGAAGCTAGACCATATCCTCAATGTTCGAGACATGAAATTCAAGGACGATGTCAAGAAGATCGCGCCCGAGGCAGACGAGTCTCAAGTAAACAACCTTGAGAACTTGATCGAAGCTTCGCAGGCGATGAACACCATCTACCGAATCGTACGACATTTCTACCTTCTGGGAAAACGGACTTCGAGTTTCTACATAATACTGCAAATTCAGATGATCCTTCCTCTCGTAATGCAGGAAGCCGAGGCCCTAATGGCTGCGGCCAAGGCCTTCTCACAGGGTCAGCCAATAGGGGACGGAGCAGGAGCTTTGGTGGCGGCCAGGCTCATGCGAGGCAAGGAGAAGAAAAAATTCGACCGTGATATTGTGGCTGCTGATACAATGATAGAGGGAAGAAGAGTAATTCCTCTCAAGGCCGAAGGCCCGGGTGGAAATGTGGGCACGCCTGGCGATGCGATAAGGCAGATCATTGGTCAGAACAAAGGAAAGATCGCGATGGTAGTCATGGTTGACGCAGCGTTGAAGCTCGAGGGAGACAAAACAGGAGATCTGAGCGAGGGCATAGGCGCGGCGATAGGAGGCCCGGGAACGGAAAGGTTCAAGATAGAAGAAGTAGCAGTGAAGCACAAAATCCCCGTGTACGCCATAATAGTCAAAGAGAGCATATTGGAAGCCATCTCTCCGATGAAGAAAGAGATCTCGGAGGCTGCGGAGCTGGTTGTAGCAAGGATCAAGAAGCTGATTCTTGACCGGACAAAAGAAGGAGACACAGTGATCGTGGCCGGGATTGGAAATACTGTGGGAATCGGTCAATAGGTGAGAGGAATGCAGGCAAGATCTCCCAGCAACATGTACCTCTACCTGATGATAGCATTCAGCATCGCCGTTCTGGGATATTCCGTGTGGATGCTCTACACAGGCCTTCTCTCAATGAGAGAAGGAAACATGGAAAGCTTCTACTATACCATGTTCATCAGCCTAATCGGAATAATGCTTGCGCTCAGTTCCTTGACACAAATCAGAAGACGAGTGTCCATTCTTCCAAGACTCGGCGCAAAAGTCCTAACGGTGGCCTTGTGCGAAAAGTGCAGCTTCAAGGTAATACGAAACTTCTCCGCCGGAGACTACGTGTTCAAGGAAACTGGAAAATGTCAGCAATGCAGCGAGCCCATGTACATCAGTCAGATCTACCAAGAGGAACCAAGAAAGAAGCAAGACTAAGCCGTCAAGTTTTCGTATCCGCTTTCCGTAATCAGAACAGTATGTTCAGCCTGGGCGACAGGTTCCCCACTTCTCTCCACCAAGACAGGGTATCCCGAGACACATCTAGACTTAATCAACTCAGCAAATGTTGCATCTGCGTTCGGAAGCCAATCGAGCCCTGCAAGCCAACGCCGGGCAAACGGAAGGGTCCTGAATTCTCTTTCTATATGCGCAATTAGGTGCTTTCCTTCCTCTGTGCCGGCTCCCCTCTGCCTAGAGAATCTGAAAATGTACGCCCTGTCGCCATCCTTAACCTCGCCCTTTGCCAGCTTGAAAGTGACAAAAGGCTCAAGCGCACATACCTGGCCTGCTTTGAGCTTTCCGCCAGAGACACTGCCTACGTTGGGTATCGCCTCTCCCGTGTGAACCGTGTATCTCTCTATCACGTGGCCCGTCAGATTTCGTATCGGCCTGAATCCCCTCCTCTCAATGGCTGCTTGAATGAGCGCCCCCACCTCAGAGACTCTAACTCCAGGGCGAACAATCTCCAATGCTTTCCGCAACGCTTCCTCTGCAGCCTGAACCATTGGACTCAACTTGGGGTTGAGCGATACTGTGACCGCGCTGTCTGCGATATATCCATCAACGTGAGCTCCAAAGTCAACCTTCACGATCGACCCATTTGGTATGCGAGAAGCGTCTCCAAATGGTGAAGTATAGTGAGCTGCGATCTCGTTCAAGCCAACGTTACAGGGAAAGGCAGGCTTCCCTCCCAGCTCAACGATCGTCTTCTCAACTTTCTCGCAAATATCTACCACTTTGACGCCCTCTCGGACCAGTTCGGGCACTAGCTTTCTTAGATGCGCAACAATTCTTCCTGCCTTCCTATAGCGTTCGGAGGCTTCGTCGGTGATCAAGCAGTTTGCCTCATGGACCAGAGCAACTGGTTCTCAAACACCTTGGGAAGAAGCAACTTCGCTTCTTCTCTCTTTCTCTGGATCTCAACGAGAAACCTCGCGATTCTATCTGAAACCGCCGCCTTGCACTCGCCACATAGTAGGTCTCCAGATGTGCATCTGCTGTACGTGCTTTCCAATAGTTCGTCCTCAAAATGAAAGAGAAGAAACTCGTAGACGACGCATCTTTCTGGCTGCCCGCCTATCCTCTTCTGCTCCTGAATCGTTTCGCGTCCCCCAGTGAAGGCATTCTTCAATTTCTCCGTTGCGACTTCGACGCTGTCCGTGAGGAAGATCGCGCTCTCAGGCTTGCTGCTCGACATCTTTGTTCCTGAACCCTGCAGACTGGACATCATCTTTGTGTAGATGGAGGAAGGCTTTATCATTCCGAAGCGAGGAGCTAGGTCCCGACTCAGTCTCAAATGAATGTCCTGGTCAACTCCAACCGGGACGAGAACCGGTTTCACACCTCCACGCTCAGGCAACTGAGGATGCAAGATATCCGCAGCATCAATGAAGGGGAAGAAGATCTTGCCCATATTGTCCGAGTTGTTGAACCCGTACATGGCATACATTTGACTAAGTGTAATCTTAGACGCAGCCTTAATCGAAAGGTTCCGAACCAGATCGTTTCTCCATTGACTGTAGAGACAGCACCTGTCCTTATTCACTAGATCAACACCAAGTGCGAGATAGTTGAGGATGTATTCGTTGACAGTTATCTGCTTGGACATCTCCTCGTCAATTCCTCTTATGACATGTGCCTCTATGTCTGATACCGGAATGTAGAGCATTATGCCCTGTCCTTGGTACCAAGCCATGAAGTCGGCGATCAGCTTGTGACCGAAGTGAAACCCTCCTGATGGATCCATTCCGGTCAGTACCACGAACTGCTCCCCACTTTCCTGTGCATTGAGTATCCGGTCGAAGTCCCTATGCGCAAAGACGATGTCTCTCGCGAATAGTCTGTGAGGTTTCTTCATTCGTTTCAGCAGTTCGGGCGTCATGGGTTGCAGTCCAAACTCTTGGGCGATTCTGGCATAGTCCACATGTTCCAGCTCAAATTCCCAGGGTGTGATTCCTTTTGACATACGCAACCAGGCCTTCCACAGCATGAATCGACGTAGAGTTAACGAGCCTTCTGAAATAAATATAAGCGTTGAAAGCGAACTGAGAGGAATCATTGTTCGAGGAACACTAGGTTTGACTGAACTTCGAGCCAACGAAGCACGACTGCTAGAATCGCTCGGACGCATACACGGAAAAGGGGCATTAGAGCAAGTGGCTCGAGAAAGCGCATCGCAGCCATCATCTGTAATGAGCGCAGCACTGTATCTCCAAGAGAAGAAACTAGTGAAGATACTGGAAAGAAAGAGGACCCTCATCAGATTGAATGAGGAAGGGATCTCCTATGCCCAGATTAAAGTGCCTGAGCGAAGGCTAGTTGAGACCGCCATTAAGGCCGGTGGCGAGGCAGATGTCAGTGAACTCAGCAGGAAGGCCAAGATCCCCGGGAATATGCTTCCCATAGCCATAGGATGGATACGAAGGAAAGGTTGGGGAGAGATCAAGAAGAAGGATGGCAAACTCCTTCTTTCAGTCCAAAGAGAGCCTGAGGAAACCGGTGACGAGTTGCTCCTTAGAACTATCTACGAAAAGAAGCAGGTCGAGGTCGAAGATGTTCCGAATGAACTAAAGTCTACCCTGACTGTGCTGAAGAGCAGAAACCTTGTCGATCTTGACGAAAAGATCGAAAGGAACTTGGAACTCACAAGTTCTGGCCTCGACATCGTCAACAAAGGAGTCAAAGTTTCCGAAGAGGTAACCGCTCTTACTTCAGATCTCATACTGAGTGGCAGATGGCGGAACATCAAGCTAAGGGAGTACGACATCTCGGCTTCACCCCCGGAGCTCTATCCCGGAAAGAAGCATATCTTCGCTGAATTCATAGATGAGGCGAAAAGGGCCTTAGTGGCCATGGGCTTTGAGGAGTACGAAGGCCCCTTTGTCGAGACCGAGTTTTGGAACTTCGATGTCCTGTTTCAAGCTCAAGATCATCCTGCAAGAGAAATACACGACAGCTACAGAGTGAAGCACCCAAAGCAAGGAGACATAGAGTTCCACGATCTCGCCGAAAAGGTGCAGCATACACACAAGGACGGCTGGACCAGTGGATCGACCGGATGGGGCTATGAATGGAGTTACGATGTTGCGAGAAGGCTCGTTCTGAGAACTCAGACAACCGCAGTCTCAATTAGATACTTGGCGACTCATCGCAAACCTCCCATCAAGATGTACTGCCTGTCCAAGATCTTCAGGCCTGACGTACTAGACGCGCTTCACGCCATGGAGTTTCATCAACTCGACGGCATAGTTGGGGACAAAGGCATCAATCTTCGACATCTACTGGGTTTCCTAAGAGAATTCGCCGCAACGCTAGGGTTGGGCGAGGTGAGGTTTAGGCCCCACTACTTCCCATTCACCGAGCCCAGCGTCGAGTCCTACGTGAAGCACCCGAAGCTCGGATGGGTTGAGTTCGTCGGATCAGGTGTATTCCGCCCCGAGGTTCTCAAGCCCCTCGGAATTGATTTTCCGGTAATAGCATGGGGCATAGGATTTGACAGACTAGCTATGATCGCGCTAGAGATAGACGACATTCGAGAGCTATATTCGAAGAGGCTTGACTGGCTCAGGATGAAACCCTTAAGGTGAGACAATGCCGACGATCCTTGTTTCAGTTGGAGACATGTGCAATCTCATAGGAAGAGAGATGACGCCAGAGCAACTATCGGAGGCTCTCAATCTAACCAAGTGCGGACACGCAAGCCTGACCGGAGACGAAATGGCAGTTGAAGTCACCTCGGACCGTCCTGACCTCCTGAGCGCTGAGGGAATAGCAAGAGAGTTGAGAGGATTGCTAGGAGTAGAGACGGGACTGAGGAAGTTCAAAGTTGGCAGGAGCGACGTAACGCTCAGGATCGACAGAAGCGTTCTGGGCGTCAGGCCTTACATGTCGTCTGCTGTTGTTGAAGAAGTGAAGTTGACTGGCGATGCTGTTAGGCAGACAATGCAAATGCAGGAAAAGATACACGCGACATACGGAAGGAACCGACGGAAGGTCTCAATCGGTGTCCACGACCTCGACACGATAACCCACGAGCTCACTTACGCCGGCGTGAAACCTGAGGAAATCAAATTCATTCCACTGGATGAGACTCGCCTCATGAACGGAAAAGAGATCTTGGAGCTGACTCCGAAGGGAAGAGAATACGGCCACATAATCAAACACTTCCCTCGATACCCTCTCCTTTACGATTCAAAGGGAAGCGTGCTGTCTCTGCCTCCAATAATCAATGGAATACTCACGAAGGTAACGGACCAGACGAGAAATATCCTTCTAGATGTGACCGGTACTGACAGGGAGTCGGTGGATCATGCCCTTATACTAATGGTGACTGCATTGGCAGAGAGAGGCGCCGCAATAAAGGACGTGAGGGTGTTCTCTCCCCAAGGCCAGACTAGAACACCTGACCTGTCTCCGCAGACATGGAAGCTGAGGCCAAAACTTGCTAATGAAATTCTTGGAATTCAGCTGACGAGCCAGCAGATCGCGAGTCAGCTAAGAAAGATGCGGTATGGAGTAAGAACCGGCGGAAGCGTTCTCACAGTCCTTGCTCCAGCATACCGGAGAGAT
The DNA here is from genome assembly GCA_964521355.1 of uncultured Candidatus Bathyarchaeia archaeon. Taxonomy (GTDB): domain Archaea; phylum Thermoproteota; class Bathyarchaeia; order 40CM-2-53-6; family JALHTG01; genus JALHTG01. The sequence goes on from CAZFRJ010000018.1 coordinate 7,990, forward strand.
CTATTACATGAGGTAGATCTCATCGAAGATGTTGCGATCGCGCATGGATATGGGCAGTTCAAGCCGGAAATCCCTTTGACTGCTACGATTGGCCGTGAGAGAACTATTACAGTATTCTCGAGAATCGTTCGTGATCTCATGATCGGTTTCGGATTCCAAGAGGTATTCACGTTCATTATGACCAGCCCCCAAATCCTCTTTGAAAGGATGAACGCGCCAGCCGAAGAAGTCGTCGAGGTAGATAACCCAATATCGCTGGAATATTCGGTCCTCAGGAACCGTCTCCTTCCCGGAATTCTCAACTTCCTAAGCTATAACAAGCATGTGGAATATCCTCAGAGAGTCTTCGAATGCGGCGACGTAGTTCTGGTCGATAAGAGCATGGCTACTAGAACTGTGAATCGAAGAAAACTGTCGGGAGCGATATGCGATTACTCAGTGAGCTATGAGGATGCTCAAGCCGTCGCCTACTCCCTTATGAGCAATCTGAGAGTGGAACAGTGGTCAACTGATAAGCTGGATCACCCGTTTTTCATTCGTGGAAGAGCGGCGACGATGATTCTTCACAACAACGAGGTAGGAGTTCTTGGGGAAGTCGAACCTGCGATCCTTGAGCGATTCGGATTGGAGAACCCGATCGCCGCCTTTGAACTTGACGTTGAGAGATTGATGTCTGACCGGAGAGACGCCAATGTGGAAAGCAATGTTTAACCTTGCGCCCTGTCAGTTCTTGAGACAATGAGGGTTGGACTGCTCGGCCGCGATGTGCGAGAACGTGCCTACCTCCGAGAGAGCCGACTGAGTGGGGAGTCTCCCCCCTATGACGCTTGGTGTTAGTGTTGTAGGCAACAGAGCGGGCCTGACTGTTCAGACACGCTCCCAGTTCGCAAGACATCGCCGTTCGAGACGATGGGTTGGAAAGCAACATACAACTTAAAACACTGACATGACGAAGCAGCTTTCCCCAGAGATGATCTCAGCGTTGGATATCGAGGAGAAACTCAACCTAGTCCTGAAGAATGCCGAAGAAGTAGTCACCCCCTCTGAACTCAGGGCACTTCTGGAAGAAAAGACAAGACCGAAGGCGTACTGGGGGTTTGAATGTTCAGGATTCATGCACATTGGAATGGGATTGGTTGTCGGCGCAAAGATCAAGGATATGATCAAGGCAGGCTTCAACTTCATCGTATTCCTCGCCGACTGGCATTCTTGGATCAACAACAAACTAGGCGGGAGCATGGAGAACATTCGGACATGCGGAGAATACTTCAAGGACTGCTTCACCGCGCTTGGAGTTCCACACGACAAGGTCGAGTACATTTGGGCTTCGGAGCTTGCAGGCGACAGGGACTACTGGGAGAAGGTGATACGTGTTGGGAAGCTATCTTCCATTCATCGCATCTGGAGGGCCATACCCATCATGGGAAGGAGTATGGAAGCTTCAGATGTGGAGGCCGCAGCGTTGATATACCCATGCATGCAGGCAGCGGACATATTTCACATGGATCTGGATGTTGCATGCGCCGGAATGGATCAGCGCAAGGCGCACATGCTCGCCAGAGATGTCGCGGAGAAGATCAGTCGAAAAAAGCCGATATGTGTGCACACACCGCTTCTCGCAGGGCTGCAAGAACCCACAACCGCAGGAACTGAAAGGTTTGACGAAGATTCTGAGATGGATCTGAAGATCCGATCGAAAATGTCGAAGAGCATCGCTGGAAGCGTCATACTCATCCACGACAGCCCAAACGAAATCGATTCCAAGATCAGAGCTGCGTACTGCCCTCCGGGAATCACAAAAGGGAACCCGGTCTTTGAGATCACCAAATACATAGTGTTCCCTCAGGAAGGCGCGA